>NZ_JBEOVY010000271.1:0-10922 GCF_040295745.1 Saccharopolyspora sp. NPDC002686 | reverse complement strand
GTCGAGCGGGCTGCGGGGGACAAGGCCGTGCGCGTCGACCACGTCGGCTCGACCTCGGTCCCAGGCCTGCCCGCCAAGGACATCCTCGACCTCCACCTCGCGGCCGGTGAGCTCGGTCAGCAGCTCCTCGGAGGTCACCTTCGCCAGGTTCTCGTGCATCACCAGGCTCGGCGCGACGGCGTTGATGCGAACCCCCAGCGGCGCCGCGTCCAGCGCCGCGCAGCGGGTCAGCGCCATCACGCCGGCCTTCGCCGCCGCGTAGTGCGCCTGACCGGCCTGCGCGCGCCAGCCGACCACCGAGGCGTTGTTGACCACCACCCCGGCGTTGCCCTGCTCCTGGAACAGCCGCACCGCCGCTCGGGTGCAGCGGAAGGTCCCGTTGAGCGTGACGTCGAGGACCTTGTTCCACTGCTCGTCGGTCATGTCCTGGATGGCCGCGGTGCCGCCGAGCCCGGCGTTGTTCACCACCACGTCGACCTGCCCGAACGAGCTGGTCGCGGTGTCGAACATCCGCTGCACCTGCGCTTCGTCGGTGACGTCGCAGGGCACGGCGATGATCTTCGCGCCGGGCAGCTGCGCGAGCTCGGCGCGGGTCTCCTCCAGCCGGCGCTCGTGCCGGTCGCTGATCAGCACCTGCGCGCCTTCCTCGAGCATTCGACGCGCCACAGCGGATCCGATCCCGGTGCCCGCCGCGGCGGTGACCACCGCGGTCTTGCCGGTGAGCAGCCCGTGGGCGGGCGGCGGTGCGGTCATGCCAGGCCTCCTTCTGGCGCGTTCACGGTCGGCTCTCCCGCGGGAGGCCCAGGACGCGCTCGGCGATGATGTTGCGCTGAATCTCGTTGGAGCCGCCGTAGATCGTGTCGGCGCGGGTGAACAGGAACAGCCGCTGCCAGGTGTCGAGGTCGTAGGGCCGGCCCGAGGCCAGCAGACCTCCGGCACCGGCCACGTCCATCGCCAGCTCGCCCAGGTCGCGGTGGAAGGTCGACCACAGCAGCTTCACCACCGAGGCCTCCGCACCCGGCGGGCCGTCGGAGCCCAGGGTCCGCAGCACCGTGCAGCGCAGTGCTTCCAGGTCGACCTGGGCCCGGGCGATCCGGTCGCGCAGCAGCGGATCCTCGATGGCACCGTTCTCCCTGGCCAGCTCGATGATCCCGCCCAGTTCGCGGCGGAAGGTCACCTGCTGGTCGACGGTGCCGATGCCGCGCTCGAACCCGAGCGTGCCCATCGCGACCTGCCAGCCGGACCCGACCTCGCCGACCACGTTGGCGGCATCGGTGCGCGCGTCGTCGAAGAACACCTCGTTGAACTCCGACGTCCCGGTCAGCTGCTCGATCGGCCGCACCCGCACTCCCGGCTGGTCCATCGGCACCAGCAGGTAGGACAAGCCGCGGTGGCGCTGCTGCTCGGGATCGGTGCGCGCCAGCACGAAGCACCAGTCGGCCACGTGCGCCATCGACGTCCACACCTTCTGGCCGTTGATCACCCACTGGTCGCCTTCGAGGCGCGCGGTCGTGGCGACCCCGGCCAGGTCCGATCCGGCGCCCGGCTCGGAGTAGCCCTGGCACCACAGCTCGCGGGCGCCGACGATCTCGGGCAGGAACCGCCGCTGCTGCTCGGGGCTGCCGAAGGCCATCAGCGTCGGACCGAGCAGCTCTTCACCGATGTGGCCGACCCGCACCGGAGCGTTGGCCTGCGCGTACTCCTCGTGGAAGATCACCTGCTGCTGCACGGTCGCCTCGCGGCCGCCGAACTCGCGCGGCCAGCCCAGGCACGTCCAGCCGTGCTCGGCCAGCAGGCGGTCCCACGCCAGCCGCACGTCGAAGCCCTCGTGCTCGCGACCAGGTCCGCCCAGTCCGCGAGCAGCGGCGAACTCGCCGGTGAGGTGCTCGCCGAGCCACTCCCGGACCTCGCGGCGGAAAGCCGCCTCTTCAGTGTTGTCGGTGAGGTCCACGCACCCTCCTCGCTCGACGCGGCCGCACGGTGGTCTCGCGCGGAATCCGCGCTCCTCGCACTACCGGAGCCGCGAATCGCACTCTACCAAGCACTTGCTTGTTCGGCTATCTTCGACCTGCCGCAACCGCAACGCCGAGCGAGGAGCGCCGATGGGAGCAGAGCAAGCGGTCGTCACCTACGAACGCCGCGATCAGGTGGCCGTCGTGACGATGAACCGGCCCGACTACCGCAACGCGCAGAACTCCGTGATGACCTACGCCCTCGACGACGCCTTCTACCGGGCCTGCGAGGACGACGAGGTCAAGGTGATCGTGCTGGCCGGAGCCGGCAAGCACTTCTCCGCCGGGCACGACATCGGCTCCCCCGAGCGCGACATCGACGTCAGCTACCCGCGCCGCGCGGGCCTGTGGTGGGACCACACCCGGCACACCGGCGGCGAGTCGCGCTTCGCCCGCGAGCAGGATTCGGCGCAGCCATCATGGTCGGGTGAGCTTTGACGCGTTGCTGTTCCTGTCGTTCGGAGGACCGGAGGGACCGGAGGAGGTCCGGCCGTTCCTGGAGAACGTGACCAGAGGCAGGGGAGTCCCGCCGGAACGCCTCGACGAGGTCGCCGAGCACTACCACCACTTCGGCGGGGTGTCGCCGATCAACCGGCTCAACAAGGAGATCATCGCCGCGCTCGAGGCCGAACTGGCCGCGCAGGGCCGTGATCTGCCGGTGTACTTCGGCAACCGCAACTGGCACCCGATGGTCGAGGACACCGTCGCGAAGATGGCCGACGACGGCGTGCGCAACGCGCTGGTGTTCGCCACTTCGGCGTGGGGCGGCTACTCGGGGTGCAAGCAGTACCACGAGGACATCGTCCGGGCGCGGGAAGCGGTCGGCGAGCGGGCCCCGGATCTGGTGAAGCTGCGGCAGTTCTTCGACCACCCGCTGTTCATCGAGGCCAACGCCGACGCGGTGCGCCGGGCGTTCGAGGAGCTCGACCCGGCTCAGCGCGAGCAGGCGCGACTGGTGTTCACCGCGCACTCCATCCCGCTGCGGGCCGACGAGCAGGAGGGCCCGGACGGCCAACCTCGGTGGTACTCCCGCCAGGTCGCCGAGTCCGCGCGGCTGGTGGCCGAGGCGGTCGGTGCGGACGGCTACGACGTGGTGTGGCAGTCCCGGTCCGGCCCGCCGCAGGTGCCGTGGCTGGAGCCCGACATCTGCGACCACCTCGAGGACCTGCACGCCAAGGGCGTCCAGGCGGTCGTGGTCAGCCCGATCGGTTTCGTCTCGGATCACCTCGAGGTCATCTGGGACCTGGACAACGAGGCGAAGGACAAGGCGGCGGAACTGGGCATGGGCTTCGCCCGCGCGGCGACGGCCGGCCCGGACCCGAGGTTCGCGAAGCTGATCGTCGAGCTCATCGCCGAGCACACCGACGGTGCGCAGCAGCGCAAGCTCTCGGAGCTCCCGGCGGCGGGCTCCACCACCAACGGCGAGTTCTGCGCCCCCGGCTGCTGATCAGAACTCGAAGGCTCCCCCGATCGACGTCGGTCGGGGGAGCCTCCTCCTTCCCGGGGTTTCAGCCGGCGAGCAGGCGCCAGGTGCTCAGGGGAGGTCGAGGACGAAGTCGAAGGTCGCGGTCCGACCGTCGGGTCCGTCCTGGACGTCCATCAGCAGGGCCGGGTCGAAGATGGCGTCCGAGTCGTTGCCGGGTTCGCCGGGGAAGTACAGCTGGGTGGTCAGGACCGGCTGGTTGGGCGCCTGGACCTTGACGTGGACGTGGCGGGTCCGGCCCGGGTAGAGGCCGGGGACGATGGTGTCCAGCTGGTAGCGGCCCTGGGCGTCGGTGAACTGGTGGCCGCGCAAGCGGAAGCCGGTGTTGTCGTACTCGCCGTAGTCGTCGGCCTGCCAGAAGTCCAGCAGCACGGCCTGCAGCGGGCTGCACGAGCGGCTGTAGACGAAGCCGGAGATGCTCAGCAGCGTGCCGGGCAGGCCGGGTTCGCGGAGGTCGCCGCGTTCGGGGGAGTTCGGCTTGAAGTACGGGCCCTCGATCTGCGGGGGAGTCGGGTCGTCCCCGTCGTCGCAGGTCGGGGTGGGGGTGAGCGGTCCGGCGGTGGCGCGGGGTGCGCGGACCACCTCGCTGGCCACCGCGGGCAGGGTGATCGCGGTGGCCAGGCCGGCTTTGAGGAACGTGGCCCGGCGGATCCGCCGTTCTTCCTCGGTCATGAGCGAGCCGCCTTTCGGGGGAAATGTCGCGAAATGGTGTGGACCATTGCACGCGGGAGGGCTCGTCCCGGCGACAGCGGAAAGTTGGTACAGGTGTAGACGAAAAGTGCTACGAGGTAGCGGAATGCGCTGTTCAGGCTAGGGATTGATGCCCCGATCGGATCTGTCCACTGTGGACTGAGTTGCGGGGAGGTGGATGGTGAACGTCGTGCCGACCCCGACGGTGCTGCGGACCTCAATGCGACCGCCGTGCACGTCGACGAGGTGGTGCGTGATGGCCAGCCCCAGGCCGCTGCCGCCGCCGCGCCGGCCGCGCGACTTCTCCGCCCGCCAGAAGCGGTCGAAGACGTGCGGCAGCGCCTCGGCGTCGATGCCGATCCCGGTGTCGCCGACCTCGATGAGCACCTCGTCGGCCACTCGCCGGGCCCGCACCTCGACGCGGCCGCCGGCAGGGGTGTGGCGCAACGCGTTGGACACCAGGTTGCCCAGCGCTTGGCGCAACCGGGTCGGGTCGGCGGACAGGTCCGGATCGCCGTCGACGTTCGCGGTCAGCTCGACGCCGTCGGCTTCGGCGCGACTGCGGTGCGCGGCGGCGACCTGTTCCAGGAGTGCGCCGAGGTGCACCGGTTCGGGGTGGACGTGCAGGTTCCCGGCGTCGGCGAGCGCGAGGTCCTGCAGGTCGTCGACGAGGTGCTGCAGCAGCAGCGTTTCCTCCAGCAGCGAGGCGACCAGGGGTTCGTCCAGAGTGGCCACTCCGTCCTGCGTCGCCTCCAGCCAGCCGCGCACGTTCACCAGCGGGGTGCGCAGTTCGTGCGCGATGTCGCTGACCATCGTCTTGCGCTGCTGCTCGGTGCGTTCGATCTGCTCGGACATCGCGTTGAACGTCGCGGCCAGCTCGCCGATCTCGCCGCGCGCGCTGGTCCGCACCCGCGCGGAGCGGTCGCCGCTGCCCATCCGCCGTGCCGCCGCGGTGATCGCGTCGATCGGGCGGACCAGACGGCTGGCGGCCATCGCGGTCAGCCCGACGGTGACCACCAGCACCGCCAGCGCCGTCCAGGCGATCCGCGAGATGCCCACAGTGGACAGATCGGTCGCCGTCTGGTCCCCGCCCGGTTTGGTGATGAACAGCTGAGCGGCCGGTGAGACGTAGCCGCCGAGCTGCTCCCGGCGGCCGGCGTCCACGCAGTGCTGGTTCTCCGGTGCGGTGCGCAGGCCGTTCGGCCAGGTGGCTTCGGCGGCCTCGGTGGGCAGCTGAACCACGCCCTGCCTGGCCAGGCAGGCGTTGACCAGGGTCAACAGCTCGGTGTTGGCCCTGCGCTCGGTCTCGGTGATGAGCGGCGGGGGTGCGCACAGATCGCCCGGAGCAGCAGCGCGGGACGACGTCTCCGGCACGGCGTTCGGCCTCTTCTCCGGTGCCGCTTCGGCGGGTTCGGCGTTCGGCTCCTGCTCCGGAACCGCCGACTTGAGCACGCCCTGCTGCCCGTCGGAGGTGATCTCGACCGTCGAACGCCCGTTGGGCAGCTCGACGATCCGGCCGTCCGCGCCGATCCGCTGCAGGCAGCTGACCTGCCGCTGCGCGGCGTCGGCCAGTTCGCCCCGCTCGGCGGCGGTCAGCTGGTACGGGCCCACGGCGCGCGGATCGATGCCCGAATCCGACGCGCCGGGCTTGAGCACCGGGTCGACGGAGAGCGGATCGACCACGGCCGACGGGGTCTGCGGCAGCGGCGTGTCGTGCGGATCCCCGGAATCGGCGAGCGGAGCACGCGCCGCCGTGGTCAGGGTGATGCGGCGACCGGTGCGCTCGGACAGGTCGGCCACCACGTCCTGCACGCCGGTCCACTGCGGGTGGGCGGCGGCGTAGCCGAGCAGCGCGTCGTAGATCTTGGCGTCGGTGGCCAGGCTCTCGCCGATCTCCTGGTTGATCGCCCCGCTGGTGCTCTGCGCGGCCAGCCACGCGGTCGCCCCGATCGAACACCCGGCCACCACCACCGACATCGTCAGCAGCCGGGCCAGCAGGCTATGCCGACGCGACATCGGGGCAGTCCTGCAGCTTGTAACCGACGCCGTAGACGGTGAGCAGCCGGACCGGGCGGCGCGGATCCGGTTCGAGCTTGCGGCGCAGGTTCATCACGTGCACGTCCACGGTGCGCTCGGTGATGAACTTGTCCACGCCGAACGCCTGGCTGAGCAGCTGGCCGCGGGTGAAGGCGCGGCCGGGTTCGGCGGCCAGCACGGCCAGCATCTGGAACTCCGCGGGCGTGCAGTCGAGCTTGTCGCCGTGCAGCGTCACCTCATGGCGCTGCTGGTCCACGACCAGCTCGCCGACGCGCAACGGCTGGAAGCCGCGGTCCTGGACGCGCCGCACCCGCCGCAGGATCGCGCGCACGCGGGCGGCCAGCTGGCGGGGGCTGTAGGGCTTGGTGATGTAGTCGTCGGCGCCGAGGTCGAGTCCGAGCAGCACGTCGTCCTCAGTGGTCCGCGCAGTCAGGAGCACGATCGGAACGTCCGATTCGGCGCGCAGGACGCGGCACACGTCCAGACCGTCCACCTTGGGCATCATCACGTCGAGCACGACGAGATCGGGTTTGCGCCGCCGGGCTTCGTCGATCGCCGCTCGGCCGTCGGCGACCAGCACCACCTGGTGGTCATCGCGTTCCAGGTAGCGCCGGATCAGCTCGGCCTGCTTCGGGTCGTCCTCGGCGACCAGCACGTGTGCGCTCACACGGCGCATTATCGCTGCCGCCAGCGCGCTTCGGAGCCGAAGGCGCGCATCTGAACCGGATCTTCACATTCGGCCCGGCGGAATCCGAACAGGTTCTTCACATCGTGCAGACGGGATCTTGAAAAGTCCTGACCATGCTGGTCCTCGTCCGGGACTCCCCGGACCGAAACCAACGGAGAGGACGCAATCAGATGAAGCTCGGTCGTACGGTCGCCGCTGCCGCACTGCTCGGAACCGCGGCGCTGCCGCTGGCCGCGACGGTCAGCTGGGCGGACGAGTCGAAGCCGGCCGCGGTGGAGGAGAGCAAGCCTGCCGCGGAGCCGGAGCAGGGCGAGCCGGGCCAGCCGCCGAAGGAAGCCGCGCCGGCACCGGAGCAGAGCCGCCCCGCGGAACCGCAGCCGGAGGCGACGGAGAAGCGCGGGCAGGTCTCCCAGGTGCCGACCGGCGCGCCGGAAACCGGTGGTGGCCCGGAGGAATCCGGCTTCGCCCCGGCAGCTCTCGGTGGGGCAGCGGCGATCGCCGTCGCGGGCGGCGGCACCGCGCTGGTGCTGCGTCGCCGTCGTGCGGGCGCGAACTGAGGCGCCTGGGATGACCGTGCCTCACCGAGCGCGGGTGGGGATCCGGGGTGGCCGCGCGGTCGCGGCCGCCCCGGTCTGCATCGTTGCCGCGCTCTCCTTCGCGCTGTCCGGATGCTCTGCAGCCGACCAGCCCCTGGACCTCAGAACCGCCGCTCCGGCCCAGCAGGTGCAGGCCGCGTCCGCGCTGTCGCCCGCGCCGCCGACCTGGATCGAGATCCCCCGGATCGGCGCGCGGTCCTCGCTGCTCCCGATGGGGCTCAACCCCGATCGGACGGTCGAAACCCCGTCGGTGCACGAACCGATGCAAGCCGGGTGGTACCGCTACAGCCCCACCCCCGGCGAGGTCGGGCCCGCGGTGGTGCTGGGGCACGTCAACGGCGACGGTCAGGACGGCATCTTCGCCCGGTTGGACGAGTTGCGACCTGGTGACGAGGTCCGGATCGGCCGGGAGGACGGGCAGGTCGCCCGGTTCGTCGTGCACCGCATGGCGCAGGAGCCGAAGAGCGGATTCCCGCGCGACGAGGTCTACGGCGACACGACCGACCCCCAGCTCCGGCTGATCACCTGCGGCGGCTCGTTCGACCGCAGTGCGCGGAGCTACCGGGACAACATCATCGCCTTCGCCACCTTCGTCGGCGCCGTCCAAGGTGGATAGTGCTATGAGATCCCGCTGCCCAGCAGGACCACGACGTCGAGCAGGGCCACCAGGACGACGGCGTGGAACGCGGCGCGCGATCCCGGACGACGTCCCAGCACGAGCCCGGCGCTGAGCAACACCACGGCCAGCACGAGCACCAGCAGCCCGGCGGGGAACCCGACCGACCCGAGCACGAGCAGCGCGGCAGTGGTGAACACCAGAACTGCCGCAACCGCAGTGCTTTTCGCCGCACCGAGCCGGTGGGGGAGGCCGCACACCCCGGTGGCGGCGTCGTCGGCGAGGTCGGGCAGCACGTTCACGAAATGCGCTGCCGAACCCAGCAACGCCGCGGCGAGCACCAACCACACCGGCGGTGCCGCCCCGATTCCCAACGTCACGAACGCAGGGAGGAGCCCGAACGAGACGGCGTAGGGCAGCACCGAGAACGCCGTCGACTTCACCCCCAGGTCGTAAGCCCACGCCGACCCCAACGCCACCAGGTGCGCAGCGGTCGCCGCAGCACCGAACGGAAGCGACAACACCACTGCGATGGGAGCAGAGACGACAACGGCGAGCCGCACCGCGCGACGGGAAACCGCACCGGAGGCCACCGGTTTGCCGGACCGCCCCACCTGTGCATCGCGATCGGCGTCGACCAGGTCGTTGAGCCATCCGACGGACAACTGCCCGGACAGCACCGCGGCGACCACGCCCAGCACGCCGAGCGGTCTGTTGCCCACCGCCGCGGCCAGTCCGGCGGTGATCGCGGTGACCGCCAGCGCTGGCAGCGGGTGCGCGGCGCGGAGCAGCGCGGAGGCGGTTGCGAAGTGCCGCACCTGGCCGAGTGTGCCAGCCTGGAGCGCATGGCACGCAGCGGGACGCGGACCGCGCTGCGCAACGATCCGCAGCTCTACGAGACCTGCGCGGATCAGTGGTGGCAGCCGCAGGGTGTGTTCGCGATGCTGCACTGGCTGGCCGCCGCCCGCGCGGCGCTCGTGCCCACCGCATCGCGGACGGACGCGGTCCTGGTCGATCTGGGGTGCGGCGCCGGGCTGTTGGCGCCGCACGTGGCGGACAAGGGCTACCGGCACATCGGGGTGGACCGGTCGCCGAGCGCACTGCGGCAGGCCGCTGAGCACGGCGTTCTGCCGGTGATGGGGGACGTCCAGGAGGTGCCGCTGCCCACTGGGTGCGCGGATTGCGTTGTGGCGGGGGAGATCCTGGAGCACGTCGCGGACCTTCGCGCCGCGGTAGCCGAAGCGTGCCGGATCCTGCGACCCGGCGGCCTGCTGGTGCTGGACACGCTGGCTTCGACCGCGCTGTGCCGCGTGCTGGCCATCGGCATCGCCGAGCACTTGCCCGTCGCGCCGCGCGGCGTGCACGACCCGGCGCTGCTGGTCGACCGCGACGTGCTGGCAGGGGAAGCTGCCCGGCACGGCGTCGACCTGGCGTTGCGGGGCCTGCGACCGTCTCTGCCGGACCTCCTGGCGTGGTCGCTCGGGCGGCGGACCGCGGTTCGCCTGGTGCCCATCCGGGTGACTTCCGTGCTGTTCCAGGCCATCGGCTGGAAGAAGGGGTGAGCGCCGTTGTCGATGTCAGCTGCCTCCGCGCGGGAAGTGGTGCGCGACCTCGTACCGCGCATCGCCGCGCGCGCCGAGCACTACGACACCGAAGGCGCTTTCCCGAGCGAGGACTTCGCCGACCTGCGCGATCGAGGGCTGCTCGGGCTCATGGTTCCCGAGGAGCTGGGCGGACTCGGCGCTTCGTTCGCCGACGACGCCGACGTGGCGTCCGAACTGGCCACCGGAGCTGGTGCCACGGCGCTGATCTTCAACATGCACGCCTCGGTCACCGGCGCGCTCGCGCACACGCCCGACGACCTGCTCGAACAACTGGGCGCTCCGGAGAGCTGCTTCGACGCGCGCGACCGGCTGCTGTCCGAGGCCGCCGACGGCGCGCTGTACGCGGTGGCGATGAGCGAACGCGGCACCGGATCGCGGTTGTCGCGCACCACCACCGGTTACCGGCGGGGTGACGGCGGATTCCGCATCACCGGCCGGAAGGCGTTCGTCTCGGGTGCCGGGCACGCCGACGCCTACCTGGTCACCGCGAAGGACGTCGACGGCGCCGAGCCGCGGGTGTCGTACTTCCTGGTGCCGGCCGGGGACGGCATCAGGATCGACCCGACCTGGGATTCGCTGGGCATGCGCGCCACCGGCAGCCACGACGTGCACTTCGACGTCGCCGTCGGCCCGGACGCGCTGCTGGGCGGCCTGGAAGGCCTGACGTTGCTGGTCGCGCAGGTGATGCCGCAGTGGCTGGTCGCCTCCTACGCCGCGGTGTACGTCGGCGTCGCTCGCTCCGCACTGCGTATCGGAAGCGCGCACCTGCGTGAACGCGGTCTGCACGAGCTTCCCTCGGTGCGCAGCCGGATGGGGCGGGCCGATGCGGCGGTGGCCGCGGCCGAAACCGTCGTGCAGGAGGCTGCGCGGCGAGTAGCGCATCAGCCTGGGGAACCGGAGACCAACCGCTGGGTGTGGCGGGCGAAGCTGGTCGCGGGCGACATCGCCGCGCAGGTGGCGTCCTCGGTGCTGGAAGCCGCCGGCGCCTCCGCGACCAGGCGCGGACATCCGCTCGAACGCATCTACCGCGACGCCCGTTGCGGCGCGCTGCAACCGGCGACTTCGGATGTCTGCGCCGACTGGCTCGGCGTTGCCGCGCTCGGCGGCGATCCCGACCACGACACCGAAGCGCCGCGGTGGTGATCCCGGCGATCGTCGGATTCGGCTCGGCGCTGCCGCACTCCGCCGAGCAGCGA
>NZ_JBEOVY010000270.1:0-10989 GCF_040295745.1 Saccharopolyspora sp. NPDC002686 | reverse complement strand
GAGGTCCGAAAATTCAATGGAAATCGGACCTCCAATTTCCATTGAATTTGCGGACCTGCACCGGGGTGCTGAGCCATAAGGTCATGGCGTGGACACTTTGGCGGGGTTGCTCGACGGACCGCGGGCGCACGGCGCCTTCCTGCTCCGCTCGATCCTGGAACCGCCCTGGTCGCTGCGCATCCAGGATCGGGCACCGCTGACGCTGGTCGCGCTGGTGCACGGCTCGGCCTGGGTGCTGCCGGACGGATCCGAGCCCGCGCTGCTCTCGCCCGGCGACGTCGCGCTGGTGCGCGGTCCGGGCCACTACACCGTCGCCGACGATCCGAAAACCCCGTGGCAGGCCGTGATCCACCCGGGCCAGCGCTGCACCAGCCCGAGCGGCGCACCGCTCGACGGGCTCTCCGACCTCGGCGTCCGCACCTGGGGCGCGGGCACCGCGGGCACGACGACCCTGCTGACCGGCACTTACCAGGTGGTCGGCGAAATCAGCGACCGAGTGCTCACCGAGCTGCCCGAACTCGCCGTGGTCCGGCACGAATCCCTCGCCGCCCCGCTGGTCGACCTGCTCGCCGCGGAGATCGGCAAGAACGCGCCGGGTCAGGAGGCAGTGCTGGACCGGCTGCTCGACCTGCTGCTCATCGCCGCGCTGCGGGCCTGGTTCGCCGGTTCTCCCGACCGCACCCCGGCCTGGTACAGCGCGCAGTGCGACCAGATCGCCGGGCGAGCGCTGCAACTCATGCACGACGCCCCGGCGACCCAGTGGACCGTTGCCGGGCTGGCCGCGCGCTGCGGCGTCTCGCGAGCGGGTTTCGCCCGGCGCTTCACCGAGCTGGTCGGCGAGCCGCCGATGACGTACCTGACGAACTGGCGGCTCGCGCTGGCCGCAGATCTGCTGCGCGAATCGGACGCGACGATCGGCGCGGTCGCCAGGCAGGTCGGCTACGGCAGCGCGTTCGCGCTCAGCAACGCGTTCAAGCGGCGGTACGGCGCCAGTCCGCAGGAGTACCGCCGGAGCGGGTCACCCGGCGCAGGGCTTGCGCAGGGCGCTGTTGGGCAACTTGCTGGTGTCCAGGCGCAGTGACTTGCCGGACTCGTCGACGACCATCGGGTACACCAGGTTCCAGTCCAGGCACCCCACCGGCATGTCCGGCGGCGCGGCGTCGGGCGTCTGGTAGCTCTTGAAAGTCAGCAGCGCGAGCAGCGATCCGTCCGGGCCGGGGTCGATCCGGTGCACGGCGATGTCGAGGTCGTCGGTGGTGCCGTAGGCGGTGAGCCACTTGGCCTTGGGCAGCTCGTCCCACTTGCTCCGGACCACTGTGGACTTCCACAGGTCGTAGTTGCGGGTGTTGATCGACCGGAAGTGGTCGTCCAGCAACCGCTGGACCTCGCGCTGATCGGGGTGCTCGAGAGCCCCGGGCATGTAGACCACGCCCTCCGGGCTCTCGACCGACTGGGCGACGTCCTCGCCCTGCTCCGCCTGCGGTCGTGCCGGCTCGCGATAGTACGTCTCGGCGAGCAGCACCCCGCCGCCACCACCGGCCAGCAGCGCGAGAACAGAGACAGGAAGACCCCACTTCACCCAAGAACGCACGGCCACAAGCTTCGCACAACCCGATCAGGGCCGAGACCGGTTCCGATCAGATCGGCGCTCAGCCGACGCGGTGCAGCCAGGTGACCGGGGCGCCGTCCCCGGCCCGGCGGAACGGTTCGAGCGCGTCGTCCCACGCCGCGCCCAGGAGCTGCTCCACGCGGTGCGCGAACGCTTCCGACCCCTTGGCGTTGGCCGCGAGGGTGCGCAGCTGGTCCTCGCTGACCACGATGTCGCCGTTGGCGCTCGTGCTGGCACGCCACAGGCCCAGACCGGGGGCGTGGCAGAAGCGCTGCCCGTCCATCCCGGGACTGGGGTCTTCGGTGATTTCGAAGCGCAGCATCGGCCACGCTCGCAGCGCGGTCACCAAGCGCGCGCCGGTACCCGGCTCACCTGTCCAGTTGCACTCCGCGCGGAGTTGCCCTGGGGCTGCCGGTTGTGCCGTCCAGCGGAGTTCCGTCCGGATGCCGAGTGCGCCAGAGATCGCCCACTCGACATGCGGGCAGACCGCAGACGGCGACGAGTGGACGTAGACCACACCAGCGGTGTGGTTACGGTCGCTGCCACGGGTGCTCACTGCTGACCTCCGCTGTTCGACGAGGGACGTCTTCCCCTACGACCTCGCGAACCCGACGATCACCAGATTGCGGCGCCATTCTGCATCGCCCGTCGTGCGCTGCGCCACCAGAAGACCGCGTCCGGCTGAGCAGGCGCGGTGCTTCGAGCCGCCGTGGTCCGGCCGTCGCACGCTGCTCCGATCAGGCGTAACCGCAGATCCCGGGGGTCTCCTCGAGTTCCGGCAGCGCTCGGCGGCAGCGCCGGAGCACCGTCGAACACGTGGCGGATACCACTCGATCGGACGAATCTTGGATCTCCGCGACAACCCCGGGACGGCCCGACTAACGTCTGGGACGCGAACAGGTGCGTGCTCACCGGACTGCGGGACGGGAGGTGTCCTCATGCGACATGTGCGGCTCGGTACGGATCCGACCGAGGTCGGCGCCGACATCCGGGCGGCCATCTCCGCGTGGGGTGCCGGCAGCTCGGTGCTGGGCGGTTTCGCGGTGTTCGGCGCCCGGCCACCGGGTGCTCCCCGCGCGCTGGACGCGGTGGTGGTGCTGCCGCGCGGCATCGTCGTGGTGCTCGGGGTGGATCTGGCCGAACCTGCGCTGAAGGTCGAAGCCCCGCTGCAGACACCGTGGACTGTGGACGGTTGGCCGCTGGTGCGCACGGAAGGCGCGGTCAACCCCGGGCTGGAAGGTCTCGAGTCCGCTGCCGCGTTGGCGCGGAGCCTGCAGTCCCGCAGCTTGGAACCGCTGCCGGTCGCCGCCGTCGTGGTCGTCGGCCCGTACGCCGGGCAGGTCACCCAGCCCACCACCGACCTGCACCGGGGCGTCCGGGTTGTCTCGCCGAACACCACCTCGATCCTGGCCGCCGCCCGCGAGCTGGCCACCTACGAGCGGTCCTGCCCGGTCGAACCGGCCCAGCAGTTGCTGCAGGTGCTCGCCGGGAACAGCCCGTTCAGCCTCGACGAGCTCGTCGAGGAGGGCTTCCCGGTATCGCCGGAGACCGACCTGGCCACGGCGGACACGATGCTGATCCCGAAGCTCACCGAACCGTCGACCGCGCGCTCGACCTCGCGTCGCACCGGGCTGATCGCGGCCGCGTCGGTGCTGGTCGTGCTGTGCGGCGCGCTGATCGCGTGGTGGGTCGTCGGCGGCTCGACCGCCGCCCCGCACCAGCCCGCCGCGGCGGTCCAGCGGGTCGACGGGGTGGAGTTCGCGCAGCAGGTGACCGATCAGGAGAAGACCTGCGCCCCGCACGCCTTCGGCGACGTCCAGCGCTGGTTCGAGCAGCGGCCCTGCCGGAACCTGACCCGCGCGGTGTTCGACACCGAGGTGTCCGGCCGGCCGGCCGCGGTGTCGGTCACCATCGTCGAGCTGCCGGACGAGCAGGCCGCCGGCGAGCTCCGGGCGCTGGCCGACGAACCCGGCACCGGCGGGGTCACCGACCTGGTGGCCGAGGGCCGGGGTTGGCCGGGCGGACCGGAGAGCTTCGACAACGCCGCGCAGGTCGTGCAGCAGAGCGGGAACGAGGTCCGGATCGTGCAGACCATCTGGCGGCACCGCGATTCCTCCCCGGAGGACGTGGGTCTGCGCGCCCTGGCCGAGCGCGGCCTGCGCCTCACTCCCCGCCCCTGAGCTCGGGTTCGCGGGCGTCCGCGGGCGTGGTCTGCTCGGGGATGCGGGGGCGGTGCGGGGGTTTCGTGACGTACGGGCTGCTCAGCCGGTTGAGGAAGAAGGCCGGGGCGAACAGCGGCACCACCGCGGACAGCGCCGCCGCCGTGACCCCGGCGCGCACGACGTCGCGCGGCAGCAGCACCGCATGCCGGTCCACGAACCGAACGCTGGTCAGCGACGCCACCCACAGCACCACCACGAAGCAGACCATCGTCGCCACGGCCAGCAGCACCGCGGGCTGGTAGCCGAGGCGTTCCGCACCGATCATGACCGCGACCCAGCCGAGCAGGGCGGGCACCTGGCCGCGCTCGGTGGTCGCCGCCCACAGCAGACCGCCGAGCACCGCGAGCGCGCCACCACCGCTCTGCCACGCCGCCGACAGGCGCTCGGCCCACTCACCGGTGGTCATGCCCAGCCGCGCGACGAAGTGGCCGAGGACGTCCAGCGCGCTCGGGCTCTCCTCCGCCAGGACGAACTGGCCGAGGATCCAGACCAGCGCCCACAGCGACACGGCGAACGCGAGCACCTGCTGCCACCGGGGGCGGTCCAGCGCTGCTCGGTACAACCGCGCCAGTTCCTCTTGTCGCGCTTGCACATCCACCCCTGTCGTCGGTGTCGGCGGCAGGACCGATGGTCGGTCAGCGGTGACCGGGCGAGCCGGTATTGATCAGATCAGGGGCGTGTCCGGATCGCGGAGCGTGATCAGCTCCAGAAGGTGCCCGGTCCGTCGGCGCAGACCCCGTCGGCGCTGCACGCCGGTGGGATCGGGCGCACCTCGGAACCGTCGACCAGCCACTGCCCGTGGCCGCTGGTGGAGACCAGGAACCGCCCCAGCGGATCGGCGGACAACCGGGCAGCACCCGCGGCCAGCTCAGGGGCGTGGAACGGCACTCCGGCGCCGAGCTTGCGACCGTTGGCGTCGAAGGTGGCCACCCGCGCCTGACCGGCATCGCAGGTCGGCGACTCGAGCGCGGCGATGTCCCGCCCCGTCCAGGTGACCGCCACCGGGCCGCAGCCGTCGGGCACCACTTCGACGCGCCCGTCCAGCGAGGTCGCCCCGGGCGCGAGCACCAGGACGCCGGCCTGATCGCGGCCCGGTTCCGCGGCCACCAGGGCCAGCCGGCCGTCGTCGGACAGGGCGAGGTCGTCCACCCGCGTGCCTGCGGGCAGCGCGATGCGTTGCTGCTGCTCACCGCGCAGCACGACGACGGCGTCACCGTCCCGGTAGGCGATCTTCCCGCCACCGGCGGTCAGCAGCCGCGCGTCGCCGATCCGCACCGGCAGCACCCGCTGCTCGCCGCCCGGGACCACTTCGACGAGCCGTTCTCCGTCCGCGGTGGACGTCAGGGCGAGCACCCGGTTCCGGTCGGTGGCCAGCACCGCCGGATGCGCCCCTGTGACGTCGTCGGAGAGCACGCCGTTCTGCCGGCCGGAGAAGATGTCGAACGAGGCGATCACGCCGGGCTCCGGCGCCGCCAGGTAGCTGTTCGGGTGCGCACTGACCTGCGTGGTCTGCTGCCCCGGCAGGACCAGCACCGCCACGAGGAGCGCCACCGCCGCCGCGGCGACCAGGCCGATCGCCGCGAACCAGGGGCGCCGGGGGGACTTCTGCCGTCGTCGTGCGCTGGCGAGCATCTTGGGCAGCGCGTCGGGCTTGGGCTCGACGTCGTCGACCAGCCGGTGCAGCTGCGCGCGCACCAGATCCACGTCCCGCGTGCCGTTGCTGTCGTTCACACCCGCTCCCCCAGCAGCTCGGACAGTCGTGAAACGCCCCGCGAGCAGTACGACTTCACCGCTCCCTGGCTGCATCCCATCACTTCGGCGGTGCGGGACTCGCTGAGATCCGAGTAGTAGCGCAGCACCACGGCCTCCCGCTGCCGGCGCGGGAGCTTCGCCAGCGCCGCGGCCAGCACCGCGCGGTCGACGCCTCGTCCGGTGTCGTCCGGCTGCCGGTCCTCGGTGGCGATCTTGGGCTGGTACTTCTTGGCCACCAGCCGCCGCCGCAGCATCGAGCGCGCGCGGTTGAGCACCGCCTGCCGCAGGAACGCCAGCGCCTTGTCGGGGTCGCGCAGCCGCGCTCGCGAGTCGAACACCCGCACGTAGGCGTCCTGGACGATGTCCTCCGCGGAGGCCCGGTCGTCCACCAGCAGAACGGCGATGCGCAGCAGTTGCTTGTAATGCTCCTGGTACAGATCGGTCAGCTTGCTCGTCAGTTCATCCATTGCCGCCAGCCCGTCGCCCGGCCAGGCGGTCACGGGCAATGCGATCGACACCGTCACATCTCTGCACGACGCGCAAGACCCCCTCCATGGTTGCGGCCGGGTTCCCACTTGTTACCGACTCGGCGGCACCCCAACGGCGGCGGAGTTTACCGATGCAGTCGTCGAAGATCATCTCGTGGCGCTTTCCCGCAGGTCACCGCCGCCAGACGGGGCAACGCAGGCCCCACCGGGGGCGCGGTGACAAGGCGTCGCTTACATCCTGGTTACTTCCGGGCCACGGACTGGACATTCCGCACGCGCGCGCAGATCCTCGGTCGTGCTGCGCACCTCACACTCGCGCGGCGGAATCGCAGGAATGGAGTCCGAGGACGGTGGCAACGAACACGGCGCCGAGCGGTGGCACAGCTCGGAA
This sequence comes from Saccharopolyspora sp. NPDC002686, assembly GCF_040295745.1. Taxonomy (NCBI): domain Bacteria; kingdom Bacillati; phylum Actinomycetota; class Actinomycetes; order Pseudonocardiales; family Pseudonocardiaceae; genus Saccharopolyspora; species Saccharopolyspora sp. NPDC002686. Next base: position 4,527 of record NZ_JBEOVY010000270.1, on the reverse strand, counting down.
ACGCAGGATGACTCCCAAGGAGATCGCCATCTGGGTGGTGGTGGCGATCGTCGGTGCGGTCGCCTGGGGCATCATCGCGCTCAGCCGGGGCGAAGAGATCTCCGCGGCCTGGCTGGTCTTCGCGGCCCTGGCCTCTTACGCGATCGGTTACCGCTTCTACGCCCGGTTCCTCACCTACAAGGTGCTCAAGGCCGACGACACCCGCGCGACCCCGGCCGAGCGGCTGAACGACGGCACCGACTTCCAGCCCACCGACCGCCGGGTGCTGTTCGGCCACCACTTCGCGGCGATCGCCGGAGCAGGCCCGCTGGTCGGCCCGGTGCTGGCCGCGCAGATGGGGTACCTGCCGGGCACCGTCTGGATCATCGTCGGCGTCATCTTCGCCGGTGCGGTGCAGGACATGGTGGTGCTGTTCTTCTCCACCCGCCGCAACGGCCGCAGCCTCGGGCAGATGGCCCGCGAGGAGATCGGCCCGGTGGGCGGTGTCGCGGCGCTGATCGCGGTGCTGGCGATCATGATCATCCTGCTGGCGGTGCTGGCGCTGGTCGTGGTCGGCGCGCTGAAGGGCTCCCCGTGGGGCACCTTCTCCATCGGCATGACCATCCCGATCGCCCTGTTCATGGGCTTCTACCTGCGCTACCTGCGGCCGGGCAAGATCGTCGAGACCTCGGTCATCGGCGTCGCCCTGCTGCTGCTGAGCATCGTCGCGGGCAGCTGGGTGGCCAACTCGGCGCTGGCCGGGTTCTTCACCCTCTCCGGCAACGAGCTGACCTTCGCGCTGATCATCTACGGCTTCATCGCCTCGGTGCTGCCGGTGTGGATGCTGCTGGCGCCGCGCGACTACCTGAGCACGTTCATGAAGGTCGGCGTCGTGGCGATGCTGGCGGTGTCGCTGCTGATCGCACTGCCGGTGATGAAGACCGAGGCGATCACCGACTTCGCGCTCAACGGCAAGGGCCCGGTGTTCACCGGCTCGCTGTTCCCGTTCGTGTTCATCACGATCGCCTGCGGTGCGCTGTCCGGCTTCCACGCGCTGGTGTCCTCGGGCACCACGCCGAAGATGCTGGAGAAGGAGTCGCAGGTCCGGATCATCGGCTACGGCGCGATGCTGACCGAGTCGTTCGTGGCGATCATGGCGCTTGCCGCGGCCTGCATCATCGACCCGGGCCTGTACTTCGCGATGAACATGCCCGCCAACGCACTCGGCTCGACCCTGGAGTCGGCGTCGCAGGCGGTGGCCGGGCTGGGCTTCCAGATCACCCCCGAGCAGCTGGCGGCGGCCGCGGCCGCGGTGGACGAGGAGACGCTGGTCGGCCGCAGCGGCGGCGCACCGACCCTGGCCGTCGGGCTGTCCGAGGTGTTCTCACAGGTCATCGGCGGGGACGCGATGAAGGCGTTCTGGTACCACTTCGCGGTGATGTTCGAGGCGCTGTTCATCCTGACCACCGTGGACGCCGGCACCCGGGTCGGCCGGTTCATGCTGCAGGACACCGTGGGCAACGTCTGGAAGCGCTTCGGCGACGTGAGCTGGCGGCCGGGCAACTGGATCGCCAGCGCGGTGATCGTCGGCGCCTGGGGCTACTTCCTGTGGGCCGGCGTGAACGACCCGCTGGGCGGCATCAACCAGCTGTTCCCGCTGTTCGGCATCGCCAACCAGCTGCTGGCGGCGGTGGCGCTGGCGGTGGCCACCACCCTGCTGATCAAGGCGGGGCGGGCCAAGTACGCGTGGGTCACGCTGATCCCGCTGGCCTGGGACGTGGCGGTCACGTTGACCGCGAGCTGGCAGAAGATCTTCTCCGCCGACCCGAAGATCGGCTTCTTCGCGCAGCGCGCGGCCTACCAGGCGGCCCTGGACGCCGGGGAGACCAGCAAGGGCACGGCGCATACCGCTGAGGAGATGCAGAAGGTCGTCGTGAACTCGACGGTGGACGGGGTGCTCAGCGTCCTGTTCGCGGTGCTGATCGTGATCGTGCTGGTGGACGCGGTCCGCGTGTGGATCAAGGCGCTGCGCGCGACCGAGCTGCTGCCGACCACCGAGGCCCCGTACGTCAAGTCGGAGCTGTGGGCCCCGTCCGGTCTGATCCCGACCGCTGAGGAACGCCGCATCCAGCAGGAGCTGGAGGCGGAGAAGGCCGGGGCGAGCACATGACGACCACGGTCCTGACCAGGCTGCGCGGCACCGCCCGCACGGCCTGGCAGATCGTGCGCGGCGTGGTCGGCGAGAACGCCTACGAGCGCTACCTCGACCACCACCGCCGCAACCACCCCGGCGAAGAACCGCTCGGCGAGCGGGAGTTCTGGCGGCGCCACGTCGACCGCCAGGACGCCACCCCCGGCTCCCGCTGCTGCTGACCGATCGCGCGAAAGGGCACCTCCTGACCGTCAGGGGGTGCCCTTTCGCCGTGTTCAGCGCAGGTCTTCGGTGGCCAGGCGGAGGGCCAGGCCTCCGAAGAGGAGGGCTGCTGCTCGGTCCAGCCAGCGCTGGACGCCGGGCCGGCTGACCAGGAGGCTCGACAGCCAGCCGGAGGCCAGGCCGACTCCGGCGTCGACGCAGATGCCCACCGCGACGAGCAGCCCGCCCAGGGCGAGCAGCTGCACCGGGACCGGCCAGGGCGCCGCCACCGAGACGAACTGCGGGACGAACGCCAGGTAGAACAGGATCACCTTGGGGTTGGACACGTTGGTCAGCACCGCGAGGACGTAGATCCGGCGCATCGACCTGGTCGGCGCTCCCCGCACGTCCGGCAGCGCCGACGACCGCAGCGACTGCACGGCCAGGTAGAGCAGGAACGCGATCCCGGCGATCCGGACGACCTCCAGCGCGGCGGGTACCGCCTGGAACATCGCCGTCAGGCCGAGAGCCGCCGCGGCGGTGTGCACGACCACGCCGGTGGACATGCCCACCGCGGCCACCACACCTCCGCGCGGCCCGGAGGAGATCCCGTTGGCCAGGATGAACATCATGTCCGGGCCGGGCACCAGTGCGATCACCAACGCCGCACCGGTGAACGCCAGCAGGATTCCTAGATCCACCTCAGCCTCCGATCCGGTGGCAGGGACGAGGAAGTTCGCGTCAGTTGGGGCTTCCTTTCCAGCGCACGGCACCTCGGAGCGCGCCTGCTCGAAGCTCCGCGGCACACCTGCGAGACGCCGTCATCCCGACTTGGAATGCCTCGGCAGCGTAAGGCCGCGGTCCGACAGCGGGCCCGGTTCGTGAGTACTTCGGGGTGCTCTGGCACCCCGAAGTGCTCACGATGCCTGACCTGCGGAAACCGGGCGGCGGAAAATCAGTTTCGGCGGTGCTGGGGTGGCTGAATAATCGGGCGCATGGATTTCAGCGGGTTTGACGCGCGCGGGTATCGGACCGTCGATGTTCGGACCGGGTACGGGGAGTGGGTCGGCAAGTACGAGGACACCGTCGAGGACGTCATGGACCTGCGGCTGCTGGAGCGGTTGCGGGATCCGGACTGGAGCGCCGTCGGGCGCGCCGCCGACCTCGGTTGCGGAACCGGGCGGACCGGGCAGTGGTTGCGCGGCAAGGGAGTTCCCGCGATCGACGGCGTCGACCTGACCCCGGAGATGCTGGCGCGGGCCGAGCGGCGCGAGGCGCACGACCGGCTCGCGGAAGCCGACGTCACCGCCACCGGGCTCGACGAGGGCGCCTACGACCTGGTGATCTCCTCGCTCGTCGACGAGCACCTGGCCGATCTCGGACCGTTCTACCGGGAGGCCTGGCGGATCGCGGCGCCGAAGGCCGCGTTCGTGCTCGTCGCGTTCCACCCGCACTTCATCATGGCTTCCGGGATGCCCACCCACTACACCAACGACGCCGGGGAGTCCTTGGCGATCACCACCAACGTGCACCTGATCAGCGACCACGTCTCCGCCGCGCTGGCGGCTGGCTGGCGGTTGGCGGAGCTGCACGAGGGCCTGATCGACGAGGCCTGGCTCGAGGTGAAGCCGAAGTGGGAGCGCTTCCGCAACCACCCGATCTCCGCCGCCTACGTCTGGCGCAAGGACAGCTGACCTCGGTCCCGCCGGATCGAGGACGTCAGACCTTCCCCCGCACGCCAGGCCGGACGATCATGTGCCCATGAAACGCATCGAGGTGGAACGGCTGGCCGACGTCGTCGGGGTGGTGACCCTGGGCATGGGCGTCGGACTGACCGCCGCTCCGGGGCCAGCGGGCAAAGCGCTCGGCTTGGACCCGAAGTTCGCCAAGCGAATCGGGATCATCGATCTGGCCCTCGCCCCGGGCCTGCTGCTGGGACGCCCCCGATGGCCGTGGATGGCTGTTCGAGCCGGGCTCAACCTGGTGCTCGCCGACCGCTACCGGGCCCGACGGGCGCCGGCCGGACTGGTGGGGATGGCTGCGCTGACCGCGATCGACGGAACGCTGGCCCTCACTCTGAAGCACAACAACCGCCCCAGCACTGGCGGCACGACTCCGGCTGTCATCCGGTCATGACCATATGCCTCGGCAAAGATCGGTCGTGAGTGCGTAACAGTGTTCGAACACTGTTACGC
>NZ_JBEOVY010000269.1:0-11024 GCF_040295745.1 Saccharopolyspora sp. NPDC002686 | reverse complement strand
TGAAGGTGGGGAGCGCGGCGAGTCGGCACCTGGCCGCGCCCCCACCACTCAGGAGTCCAGGAGTTCTCGCCAGGAGCGGACGCGGTCGGCGAGGACGGAGCCGGACATCCGGGCGCCGGTCCCGATGTGGAAGGCGCGGACGCCCGCCGCCCGCAGGACCGGGACGTGCTCCTGCCGGAGGCCTCCGCCGACGAGCAGCTCCACCCCGTCGATGTCCTGCAGCTCAGCGCGTTCTCGCAGGTTGGCAAGGCCCTCGTCGACCCCGTCGGGGTCGCCTGCGGTCAGGATGCTGCTCGGCCCGAGCGCGACCGCCTGGTTCCAGGCCAACCGGTACTGGGCGGCGTGGTCCACGGCCCGGTGGAAGGTCCACGGACAACCGCCCAGCTCAGCGACCACCTCCCGGGTGGAGCCCATGTCGACCTGACCGTGCTCGTCCAGGAACCCGAGCACGAACTGCCGAGCCCCGGCCTCCAGCAGCTCCCCGACCTGCCGCCGCAACACGTCGACGTCAGCGCCGAAACCCGCCTGGTCGCGCACCATCACGCGCACCGGGACCTCGGCGACGGCCAGCGCGCTGCGCACGGTCGCGAGCTCGGGAGTCAGCCCGTCGGCGTCCAGATCCCGGCACAGCTCAACCCGATCCGCACCACCGCTCTGCGCCGCCTCGACATCAGCGGCGTCCAGCGCGATGACTTCCAGCAAAGCACCCACCCCGGAACCGTAACCGCGACACCCCACGACCTCAGCCCGACGCCACCACGAGGAACGAGCGCTCCAGAGCTCTTGATCTTGATCTTGTATTCGCCGCCAGGCGAATAGCCCACCCCCGCAACCGGCACCGCCGCGGGTTCTCAGACGTCGCCTGCCGAGGACAGCCCTTTTGCCGTGTATTGGTCATACATAAAAAAGGGATCCCGCAGGCAGGCGGCGTCTGAGGTTCCGCCACCCGCACCGCCCCGCAAAGCAACCACAAGACCCCAAAACGAAGGGCCGCCCCTGTGAGGGGACGGCCCTTCGTTGCCTTGGGCAGGACTTACATCATGCCGCCCATGCCGCCCATCGGGTCGGCGGCGGCACCTGCGCCCGCAGCCTCCTTCTCCGGCTTGTCCGCGACCACGGCTTCGGTGGTCAGGAACAGCGCGGCGATGGAAGCGGCGTTCTGCAGCGCCGAACGGGTGACCTTCGCCGGGTCCAGGACGCCGGCCTGGACCAGGTCCTCGTACTCGCCGGTCGCGGCGTTCAGGCCGTGGCCCGAGGTCAGGTTCTTGACCTTCTCCGCGACGACGCCGCCCTCGAGGCCGGCGTTGATGGCGATCTGCTTCAGCGGGGCCTCGACAGCGATCTTCACGCTCTTGGCACCGGTCGCCTCGTCGCCCTCGAGGTTGAGGCCGTCGAAGGCAGCCTGCGCGGCCTGCAGCAGGGCGACGCCGCCACCGGCGACGATGCCCTCCTCGACCGCGGCCTTGGCGTTGCGGACCGCGTCCTCGATGCGGTGCTTGCGCTCCTTGAGCTCGACCTCGGTCGCCGCACCCGCCTTGATGACGGCCACGCCGCCGGCCAGCTTGGCCAGGCGCTCCTGCAGCTTCTCGCGGTCGTAGTCGGAGTCCGAGCGCTCGATCTCGGCGCGGATCTCGTTGACCCGGCCGGCGATCTGCTCGTCGTCACCGGAGCCCTCGACGATGGTGGTCTCGTCCTTGGTCACGACGACCTTGCGGGCGCGGCCCAGCAGGTTCAGGTCGGCGGTGTCCAGCTTGAGGCCGACCTCTTCGCTGATGACCTGGCCGCCGGTCAGGATCGCCATGTCCTGCAGCATCGCCTTGCGGCGGTCGCCGAAGCCCGGGGCCTTGACGGCGACGGACTTGAAGGTGCCGCGGATCTTGTTGACGACCAGGGTGGCCAGGGCCTCGCCCTCGACGTCCTCGGAGATGATCAGCAGCGGCTTGTTGGCCTGCATGACCTTCTCGAGCAGCGGGAGCAGGTCCTTGACGTTCGAGACCTTGCCGCTCAGCAGCAGGATGTACGGGTCCTCCAGGACCGCCTCCATCCGCTCCGAGTCGGTCACGAAGTACGGCGAGATGTAGCCCTTGTCGAAGCGCATGCCCTCGGTGAGCTCGAGCTCGAGCCCGAAGGTGTTGCTCTCCTCGACGGTGATGACGCCTTCCTTGCCGACCTTGTCCATGGCCTCGGCGATCAGCTCGCCGATCTGGCGGTCGCCAGCCGAGATCGCCGCGGTGGCCGCGATCTGGTCCTTGGTCTCGATCTCCTTGGCGTTCTTGAGCAGCTGCTCGGCGATCGCCTCGGTGGCCTTCTCGATGCCCCGCTTCAGGGCGATCGGGTTGGCGCCGGCCGCGACGTTGCGCAGGCCCTCGCGAACCAGGGCCTGGGCCAGCACGGTGGCGGTGGTGGTGCCGTCACCGGCGACGTCGTCGGTCTTCTTCGCCACCTCCTTGACCAGCTCGGCCCCGATCTTCTCCCACGGGTCCTCGAGCTCGATCTCCTTGGCGATGGAGACGCCGTCGTTGGTGATGGTGGGTGCGCCCCACTTCTTCTCGAGCACAACGTTGCGGCCCTTCGGGCCGAGCGTCACCTTGACGGCGTCGGCGAGGGTGTTCATGCCGCGCTCAAGACCGCGGCGGGCGTCCTCGTCGAACGCGATCATCTTGGCCATTGCGGTGTGGTCCTCCACCTGTCTGGACGCCGCGGCGGTGGGTACGCACCCCACGGCAAGACTCGTGCTCGGCCAGGCTCGGTGCCCGCGACGGACGACCGGCCGGCGATACCGTCTGGTGGTACCGCCGGGAACGGCCTCACCGTCCCGACCTGGCACTCAACCTTGGTGAGTGCCAATACCGTGTTTAGCACTCTCCCCAGTCGAGTGCAAGCGACTCGACTGAGCGTCAGTCGCCCGTGGGCACGGTCGTGGGCAGGTCGTTGTTGTTGTACGACGAGGATTCCGAGCTGGTCGGGCTGGTGTCGGTGGTGCTGCCGGAGCCGCCCATCGAGTTGGCCATCACAACGAAGACGACCACGATGACGACCAGCGCCACACCCACCAGCACCGGCACGATCCACTTCGCCGAGCTGCCCGAGGTGGTCGCGAACGACGACGAACCGGCGGGCATCGGCGGGCGCAGCCGCACCGGGTCGTTGCCCGGCGGCGGCAGCGGGCGCGGCGCCTGCTGCGGCGGGTAAGGCGGGCGGTAGCCCTGCGCCGGGATCGGCTGGCTCGGCGGGTACTGCACCGGCTGCGGCCCGGACATCGGCGCCGGACCCGGCACCGGAGCGGCCGGGCGCGGCTGCGGCGGGGCGTCGCCCGCGGCCTGCCCGAGCGCGGTGCGCGCGGCGGCGACGAGCTCCTGGCAGGTCTTGAAGCGCTGCTCGGGGTTCTTGGCCATGCCGCGGCGCAGCACCTCGTCGATGCCGGCGGGCAGCACCATCAGCGAGGTGGCGGGCGGCGGCTCGGCGCCGAGGTGGCCCTGGATGACCTCCTGCACCTGGCCCTGGAACGGCGGGCGGCCGGTCAGGCAGGCGAAGAGCATGCAGGCCAGCGCGTACTGGTCGGTGCGGCCGTCCACCGGCTCGCCGCGCAGGTGCTCGGGCGCCGCGTAGGTCGGCGAGCCGAGGAAGTCGCCGCTGGCCGTGCGGTGGCCGGTCGCGCCGCGCCGGGTCAGGCCGAAGTCGGCCAGGTAGACGTGCTCGTGCACGGACTCGCGCGAAGTCACCAGCACGTTGGCCGGCTTCAGGTCGAGGTGCACCAGCCCGCGCTCGGCCAGCATGTCCAGGGCTTCGGCGATCTGCGCCAGCAGCTCCAGGGTGCGCTTGGGCGAGATCGGGCCGTCCTTGATCAGGCTGGCCAGGTCGGAGCCGTCGACCAGCCGCATCGCGATGTAGAGCATGCCGTCGACCTCGCCGAAGTCGTACAGCGGCACGATGTTCGCGTGGTCGATGGCCGAGGTGTTGCGCGCCTCGTCGACGAATCGCTCGCGGAACTCGGCATCACCGGTGATGTGCTCGCCCATGACTTTGAGGGCGACCTTGCGGCCGAGCCGGATATCGGTGGCGCGGTACATCACGCTCATGCCACCGCGACCGAGCACTCCGTCGATCTTGTAGTGGCCGAGGCGCTTCCCGGTGAGGTCTTCCGACACGCCGAGCAGCCTAACCGGCCGAGATCACGCTCGTCTCACGGTTGACCCAGCCGGTCGTGATCCGACCTGGTGAGGCCCAGCACAACGGCCCGGCCCCTGCGGCGGGGCCGGGCCGTGCGGATGAAGCTCAGTCAGACCTTGCGGACGCCGTCCGCCTGGGTGCGGCCGTCGCGCCCCGCCTTGACCTCGAATTCCACCCGGTCCCCTTCGGAAAGGGTGCGGAAGCCCGACATGTTGATGGCGGAGTAATGGACGAAAACATCAGATCCACCGTCCGCAGCGATGAATCCGTAGCCCTTCTCCGAGTTGAACCATTTGACCGTGCCGACCGCCACGGCGTCCTCCTCATGAAAAGTGATGCACGGCGCGAGCGCCGCTGGAGCAACGGCCACACTACCCCCGAATTCGGGCCTCGTCGCGGGTTCGGCAATGCAACTTTTCCGTTAAACGCTGGGCCGAATGGGTGCCGCAACTGAACACCGTCCGTCATCGCGCCGGAATATTCCCCCAACTGCACTAGCCCATTCCGCCCAGAGCGAACCCCGTTTAATGGAATGGGCGCGCGGCTTGCGCCGCAGCAGCCCCCAGCACGCCACGCACCCGCTGAGCAGGCCTCAACCTTTTCGCTGTTGACAGTATTTAGTCGAGCAGTTCCCGCGTCGACGGCCGGATGGTGGAACGGGCAATCCTTTCGGCTGTTCGGCATTGACTTTCGGCGTCACCCGAATAGCCGCCGGACCCGTTCCACTTCCCGGTGAGTTCCGCTCAGGACCGGGCGCCGAGGCCATTCGCCTGGAGCCAGGTGACCAGTCCTCGCGGATTGCGGGTTTGGGTCAGGACCTGACCCGGACCGGCGAAATCGAAGACCAGACCTTCACCGCTCTTGAGCGACTGCACCACGCCCTGGTTCATCTGCCGCAAACGGCTCTGGACCGTGTCGGCGTAGGCCACCACGTGACCCGTGTCGATCGTGACGTACTCGCCGGGCTGCAGGGTCACCACGTCCAGCGCGCCGTAGCAGGAGACCACCATCGGTCCCTGGCCGACGGCGTGGCTCATGAACCCGCCCTCACCGCCGAAGAGGTTCTGGAAGCCGCCCCACTGGGTCTCCAGCTGCACCGTGCTCGCGGAGGCGAGCCAGCAGCCCCGGGTGACGCACCAGCCGACCCGGCCGTCGAGCTCGATCACGTTGAGGTCGCCGGGCAGGTTCGCCGCCACGTCCACCCAGCCGCCCTGCTGCGGCGCGGTGAAGGTGGAGGTGAAGAACGACTCGCCACCCAGCGCGGCGCGGGCGAGCGACTTCATGAAGCCGCCCTGGGCGCGGGCTTCGACGGTCACCCCGTAGCTGGTCGCGAGCATCGCACCGCTCTCGACCTGCACCGGCTCGCCCGGTGCCAGCATCAACCGGGCCACCCCGAACGACGGCGTGTGACGAGTCCGAACCTGCACGAATACCTCCTGTCTCGGGACCGCTCGACCCGCCCGGCACCGCGCACGAGGTTCTCCGGCCGCGGACGTCACCGGGTTCGGCAGCACCGGGGAGATCGACCCGAACGGTCTCGGAGGAGTTTGCCACGGCGGCATCCGGTGTCGATTCACACGCCGGTGGCGACAGCGGGGGTGGTGATGGCCGATGATCGGGGCGTGTCGCACGGAACCGGAACCCCCGACCTGACCGCGGTCACCGATCACCAGGCGAAGGTCGCGGCGCTGCTGCCGCCGACGCCGGTGCTGGTCGCACCGCTGGCGGACTGCCTGGGCCACGCGCTGGCCGAGGACCTGACCTCGCCGATCCCGCTGCCGCCGTTCGACAACTCGGCGATGGACGGCTACGCGGTGCGGTCGGTCGACCTGGCGGGCGCCACCTCCGAGCAGCCGGTGAAGCTGCCGGTCCACGAGGACATCCCGGCAGGCCGGGTCGACGTGCCGCCGCTGCAGCCCGGAACCGCGCACCGGATCATGACCGGCGCCCAGGTGCCGCCGGGCGCCGACGCGGTGATCCCGGTGGAGCGCACCGACCGCGGCACCGAGCAGGTGCTGGCGTTCGCCTCGGTGCAGCCGGGACAGCACGTGCGCCGAGCCGGTGAGGACGTCACCGCCGGGGAGACGGTGCTGACCGCGGGCACCACGCTCTCCGCTTCGCAGCTCGGAGTGGCCGCGGCGGTCGGTGCGGGCCAGCTCCCGGTGCACCGCCCGGTGCGGGTGCTCGTGCTGTCCACCGGCTCCGAGCTGGTCGAGCCCGGCGCGACGCTGGAGCCCGGCCAGATCTACGAGTCCAACGGCCTGATGCTCGCCGCCGCGGTGCGCGAGGCAGGCGGCGAGGCGACCCTGCTGCGCTTCGTGCCCGACGACGTCGACGCCTTCCACCGGGCGCTCGCCCCGCACCTGGAGAGCACGGACCTGCTGATCACCTCCGGCGGTGTGAGCGCCGGCGCGTACGAGGTGGTCAAGGACGCGCTGACCGGGACCGGCGTCGAGTTCACCAAGGTCGCGATGCAGCCGGGCATGCCGCAGGGCTGCGGCCGCTACCGCGACCAGGTGGCCGTCGTGACGCTGCCGGGCAACCCGGTCAGCGCGATGGTGTCGTTCGAGATCTTCGTGCGCCCCGCGCTGCGCGCCGCCGCCGGGCACCTGGCCACGCAGCGGCCGACGCGCCGGGCGACGCTGACCGAATCCCTCACCGCACCGGCCGATCGGCGGCAGTACCGGCGCGGCCAGTACGACCCGGCCACCGGATCGGTGAGCTTGCAGGGCGCGCCCGGTTCGCACCTGCTCGCCGGATTGGCCAAGGCGAACTGCCTGCTCGAGATCCCGGAGCAGGTCACCGAACTCGCCGCTGGGTCCACAGTGGACGTGATGTTGCTGGATTGACTGAACCCGGCTGTTCGCGAAGACTGCACCACCACCCCCGTCCACCCCCCTCCGGAGTTCTGCAAGTGCGTGGCCCCTGGCGCGCCGCCCTGGCACTGGCGCTGCACATCGCCTTCTTCGTCACCCCGATCGCGCTGGTCCTCGGCCTGCTCACGATCGCTGTCGTCACCTTCCGCTACGACCACACCAGCGGGCTGAAAGCCGCCGCCGCGGCGCTGGTCGTCGGCGCGGTGTTCGCGATCGGCTGGCGCGCCGTGCTGCGCTCGCGGACGCGGCCCCGCGGGGTGGCGCTGGACCGTTCCGAGCAACCGCAGCTGTGGCGGATGGCCGAATCCATCGCCACCTCCGCTGAAGCGCCGAAACCCGACGAGATCCGGATCACCTCCGAACCGACCGCCACCGTTCGCGAGCACACCGCACTGCTCGGCCTGCGCACCAAGGGCCGGTACCTGGAGCTCGGGCTGCCGCTGCTGGCGGCGCTCAACGTCAGCGAGCTGCGGGCCGTGGTGGCCCGCGAGATCGGTCGCCTGACCAGTCGCAACAAGCTGACCGCGCTCGCCCACCGCACCTCGGCCAGCGTCGAGCGCACCGCGGCCGGGCTCACCGGCGGTCCGACCAAGTGGCTGTTCAACGGCTACGCCCGGTTGTTCACCGCGATCGCCGCCACCACCGGCGACGACCTGGAGCTGGCCGCCGACGCGGTCGCCGTCCGGGAGGCCGGGACCCGCACCGCGGTGCTGTCCCTGCGCAAGTCGGTGGCCGTCGAGATCGGCTGGCGCGAGTACGCCGACGACTACCTGAGCATGGCCACCTCGATCGGCCACGCGCCGGACGTGCTGCTGGGCTTCCGCAACTTCATGTCGCACCCGACGCGCAAGCCGAAGCTCGCCGAGCGCGCCAAGCAGGCCATCGCCGAGGAGCCAGACGGCCGCACCCGCCGCCGCGTCGAGGCGATGAAGCGGCTCAAGACCGCCGACCGCGAACTCGACGAGCGCCCCGCGTTCGCCGTGCTGCGCAGCCCGCGCAAGAGCGTGCCGGAGCTGGAGGACCGGCTGATGGTCGACGGCCTCGGCGAGCGGATGCCGTGGCCGGAGCTCGCCCGGCAGGCCGGTGCCGCGCACGTCGCCGAGCAGGCAGCAGTGCTGAGCTCCGCGGTGGAGCAGAGCGGGCTGCCGGTGGAACCGTCCATCGCCGGGGTGCTGGCCGCCATCCACCGCGGCCAGGGGCGCGACCTGATCAACCCGGTGCTCAACCCCGGGCTGAGCCCGGAGCTCGTCGACCAGGCCGCCGAGGACACCCTGGTCGACCTGCTCGGCTGCACCGCGGTGGACGCGCTGATCTGCGCTCGCCGCGCCCACCACGAGCTGGACTGGGGCGGCCCGTCGCCGGTCCGGCTGGCCAACGGCCAACCGCTGGACGCCGACCGGCTGGTGCGCCCCGCGGTCGCCGATCCCCGGCTGATCCCCGGTCTGCACCGGGCGCTGGTCAACCTCGGGGTGCCGCTGCACCACGCGCGGCGCCCGGCGGCCGAGCCGGAACCCGAGCTGGCCGGGATCGTCAGCCCGGTGCAGTGCGCGGGCAGCAGCTACGACCTGCTGGTCACCGACCGCGGCCTGGTGCTGCTGCCCAGCTCGGCGAGCACCACCAAGCGGCTGCTGGCCGGCACGCTGGCCCGGTTCCGCGAGGCGGAGCTGGAGCAGCTCGGCGAGCTGGCCGCGACGCCGGTCGGCGAGCTCCGCGAGCGCCCCGGCGCGCAGTGGGTGGACAGCCGCGACGTGGCCAGCGCCCGGCTGGACCAGGAGCGCGCCGGCTGGTCGCTGTCGCTGGAGCTCTACCTCGACGAGTACGCGGTGTCCGAGCTGGACGACGAACTGGTGCGCGACGTGGACGGGGCGTCGGAGCTGGTGCTGCGCAGCAGCGCCGACGGCGTGGAGCACGGCGACCCGTACCAGGGGCTCGGGGAACTGATGGGCGCGCGGATGAACGTCGAGGAGCCGCTTGCCGCTATCGAGTGAGAGAGGGCGGCAAGTTGATCACTCCGCGTCATGTAACGGCCCGGATAGGTCCTCCGAAAGCGGCTACGGACTTTCTGTGACCTCAATTACACTGAAAGTCGCGTAACGAACTGTCGCCCACGTGCATCTCATAGACGTCCGCTCCGATCCACCACTGCTTGCCCGGTGGAAGCGGACACTTGAAGGGCCGTGCGCCGTCGGGGGGCGCACGGACCCGCACATCAGGGGTCGTTCGGCGCCTACGGGGAGGCGCCGAACGGCCCCTGATGCTTCTCGGCACTCGCCGGATGACTGCGGCATCTCATGAGCGGTAACATCTCAGCGCGCAAATGCGCAGGTCAGCTAGGCTGTTCTTGATCAACTGCGCCCCCTGGCGTCGGTTGGCCCGGGCCGTCCGCGATGCTGTACCGACCACGGCACCGGTCAACGGCCCCGTACACCTGCGGGACCAGCGACCGCGCGGCCGCACCATGGACCAGCCGAAGCAGGGGCGTAGCACCTCGATGAGCACCGCGAAAGAACCGAAGAAGAACCCGCTGGCCCACCTCGCCGGGCTGGCCAGGGACACCATCCCGCCGATGCACCCGGCCGGGCGTCCGTTCGTCCTCGGCGCCGCCGCCGCAACCCTCCTGCTGCGCCGCAAGTGGCGCCCCGCGGGCGTGCTCGGCGGCGTGCTGACCGCCTGGTGCGCGTGGTTCTTCCGCGAACCGGAGCGCACCACGCCCAGCCGCGCAGGACTCGCGGTGGCGCCCGCCGACGGCACCGTCTCGCACGTCGAACCCGCGGTGCCGCCCGCCGAGCTCGGCCTCGGCGACGAGCCGATGGTCCGGATCAGCGCGTTCCTGACCATCTTCGACGTGCACGTCCAGCGCATCCCGCTCGCCGGCCGGATCGAGACCATCGCCTACCGGCCGGGCAAGTTCCTCTCCGCCGACCTGGACAAGGCCAGCGAGGACAACGAGCGCAACTCGATGGTCATCCGCGGCGAGGACGGCACCCGGGTGGCCGTGGTGCAGATCGCCGGCCTGGTGGCCCGCCGCATCGTCTGCTCGGTCGACGAGGGCCAGGAGGTGCGCGCGGGCAGCACCTACGGCCTGATCCGGTTCGGCTCCCGGGTGGACCTCTACGTGCCCGCCGGCAGCCGGGTCCTGGTGGAGCCGGGCCAGCGCACCATCGGCGGCGAAACGGTGCTCGCCGAACTCCCCCAGGGCAACTCATGAGCATGCGGACCACCCCCGGCGTCCGGCTGCTGCCCAACGCGATCACCGTGTTGGCGATGTGCGCCGGGCTGTCCGCGGTCCAATTCGCCCTCAACGGCAACCTGCCCGGCGCCATCGCCGCCATCGCGGTCGCCGCGGTGCTCGACGGCCTCGACGGGCGGATCGCCCGCCTGCTCGACGCCACGTCGAAGATGGGCGCCGAGCTGGACTCGCTGTCCGACGCGATGTCCTTCGGCGTCGCCCCGGCGCTGACGCTCTACGCCTGGCAGCTGCAGGACAACCGGCTCGGCTGGATCGCCGCGCTGATCTTCGCGGTGTGCATGGTGCTGCGCCTCGCGCGGTTCAACACACTGCTGGACGACGCCGAGCAGCCGCCGTACGCCAAGGAGTTCTTCGTCGGCGTGCCCGCCCCGGCGGCCGGGCTGCTCGCGCTGCTGCCGATCACCCTCACCGCGCACTTCGGCTACGAAGGCTGGTGGGCGGACCAGAACGTGGTGATGATCTGGCTGGTGCTGGTCGCCGCGCTCGCCGTCAGCCGGGTTCCCACGCTGTCGCTGAAGACCGTCAAGGTGCCGCCGCGAGCGGTCGCGCCGCTGCTGGTGCTGGTGGCGCTGCTCGCGGCCGGGATCATCATGTTCCCGCTGATCTCGCTGGCCATCGCGATGGCGGTGTACCTGCTGCACGTGCCGTACGCGGTGTACCGGCACAACTGGCTGGCCAAGCACCCGGAGGCGTGGAGCGCCCCGCCGCGCGAGCGGCGCGCGATCCGC
>NZ_JBEOVY010000268.1:0-11038 GCF_040295745.1 Saccharopolyspora sp. NPDC002686 | reverse complement strand
GTTCGCCGATGTGCCGTTCCAGCAAGGACAGCCCGCGTTCGGTGTTGCCGGTGACGGCCCGACGACGGCCGGTGCGCTCAGCCGAGGGCGGCGCGGTGCTTGCGGCCCAGTTCGACGTAGTTCTGGGCGGAGAGCTTGAGCGCTTCCTGCTCCTGGTCGGTGAGTTCGCGGCGGACCTTGCCCGGTGTTCCGGCGACCATCGACCCGGGTGGCACCTCGGTGCCCTCCAGCACCACCGCGCCGGCGGCCACCAGCGATCCGGCGCCGATGCGGGCACCGTTGAGCACCACCGCGCCCATCCCGATCAGGCAGCCCGGTTCGACGGTGCAGCCGTGCAGGACCGCTTTGTGCCCGACGGTGACGCCCTCACCGATCCGCGCGGGGAATCCGGGGTCGGCGTGCACCACGCAGCCGTCCTGGATGTTGCTGGCGGCGCCGATGCTGATGTCGGCCATGTCGCCGCGCAGCACCGCGTTGTACCAGACGCTGGCCTCCGCGCCCAGGCTCACGCGGCCGATCAGCGCCGCGCCCGGGGCCACGAACGCCTCCGGGTCGATCTGCGGGCTGATGCCGTCGATGGTGATGGTGGTCGGGTCGGCGGTCACTGGTCCTCCTGTGCTCGGCGCTGCTGGTGCAGCCATTGCAGCGCTTCTTCGGTGTGTCCGTCCACTTTGGTCTCGATGCCGTCGAGGAACGCGCGGTCGCCGTGCGCGGCCAGCTCGGCCAGCACCGCCTGCGGGTCACCGGCGTCGATGATCTCCAGCAGCCGGTGGTGGCGGGCGACGTCGCCGCCCAGGCTCTCCAGGTCGCTGCGGGCCTTGCGGTTGAGCGCCATGGACAGCATCAGCTGCAGCTGCAGCGCCCGGTAGGCCTCCTCGAGGCGCTGGTGCCCGGACAGGCCGACCACCGAGACGTGGAAGGCGAACGAGCACTCCAGGTAGCCCGGTTCGTCCCCGGCGGTGGCGGCCGCGCTCATCGCCTGCAGCGCCTCCCGGCACCGCCGCATCCGCGCCGGATCGCGCACCGGAACACCCAGCTGCACCGCCAGGCGTTCGAACTCCGCGCGCAGCGTGCAGATCTCGTAGATGTCGTGCAGCGTCAGCGGGGTCACGATCACGCCCTTGCGGGGCACCTGCCGCACCAGGCCTTCGCGTTCGAGCACCCGCAGCGCCTCGCGCAGCGGCGGGCGGCTGATGCCCAGTTCGCGGGTCAGGCGGTTCTCCACGATGCGCTGCCCGCACAGCAGTTCACCGCCGACGATCATGCGGCGCAGCGTGGTGGCGGCCAGCTCCACGAGGCTGGGTGGGCTGATGATGCTGGGGGCGCGCACCGACGGGGCGTCTTCCACGGATCCGGTCACGACCGGCAGTGTCTCCTTCCGGCGCCGGGTAGCGGGGCGTGTTCGGCGTTTCCCGCCCGAGCGGCTGGTCCGCCCGGAGCAACCTCGACGATCAAGCTTGTCAGCTCCGAGCTGACTGCTGTAGACAAAAGTCCAGTGATGCCGATCACGGTGTCCGGTTCACCCCCGGATTCATGGAGCCGCGCATGACTACCTCCCCCACGCCCGGTCCGCTCCCGCTGCACGGGGTGCGCGTGCTGGAGATCGGTGCGTTCATGGCCGCGCCGTTCGCCACGATGCAACTGGCCGACCTCGGCGCCGACGTCATCAAGGTCGAGAACCCCGCCGGTGGTGACCCGGTGCGCCAGACCGGGCCGTTCCTGTCCGGCCACAGCTCCCCGTTCCTGCGGCTCAACCGCAACAAGCGCTCCGTGGCGCTGGACCTGAAAACCCCCGAGGGCCACCGGATCCTGCAGCAGCTGCTCGACGACGCCGATGTGCTGGTGGAGAACCTGCGGCCCGGTGCGCTGGCCGGGCTGGGCTTCGGCCCCGAACCGGTGCGCGCCCGCAACCCCGCCCTGATCTACGTCTCGGCCTCCGGGTGGGGGCAGGACGGGCCGCTGGCCGATCAGCCGGGACTGGACATCATGGCCCAGGCCCGGGCCGGGCTGATGAGCATCACCGGCCACCCCGGCGGCCCGCCCACCAAGGTCGGCGTGCCGATGTGCGACCTGGTGTGCGGCCTGTACGCCGCGCTCGGGGCCGTGGCGGCGCTGCGCAGCAGGGAGAGCACCGGGCAGGGCCAGCACGTCGACGTCTCGCTGCTGGAGGCCGGGGTGTCGTTCGCGGTGTGGGAGGCCGGAACCTACTTCGCCACCGGGGAAACCGGCCGCGCGCACGGTTCGGCGCACCAGAACAGCGCCCCCTACCAAGCGGTGCGCAGCAAGGACGGGTGGGTGACGGTCGGGGCGACCACCACCAAGACCTGGCCGGCGTTCTGCCACGCCCTCGGCCTGGCCCACCTGCTCGACGACGAGCGCTACCGCAACTCCTACGACCGCTACCAGCACCGCGACAGCCTCATCCCCGCCATCGAAGACGCCACCGCGCAGCGCAGCACCACCGACATCGTCGACGCGCTCACCACAGCTGGGGTGCCGTGCGCGCCGATCGCCACCACCGATGAGGTGTTCACCAACGATCACCTGCGGCAACGGGACTTCTTCTGGGACGCCGAGCACCCCGAACTCGGGGCGGTGCGCCAGATCGGCTCCCCCGTGCGCCTGTCCGCCACCCCACCGCGACGCGATCAGGCCGGCCCGACGCTGGGTGCCCACACCCGCGAGGTGCTCACCGAAGCAGGCCTGGACGCCGACGAGGTGAGGCGGCTGGCCGAGCGCGGGGTCATCGCCACCGGCGACTGACCCCCAATCCCGGTTTCTTTTCGCGACGCAAGCTCGAGGAGGAGCTATGCGTGGGTTCTCGTGCGGCCGCCGGATGCTGGCCGTGTTGAGCGCGGTGGCGCTGCTGGGCGGGTGCGCGCTCGGCAGCGCTGGTCAGGACCAGGCTGGAGCGCCGCTGCCGGTGGGGGCGGTGACGATGGTGGTGCCCTTCGCCGCCGGCGGCGGCAGCGACATCTCGGGACGTGCCATGGCCGCCGGGCTGACCTCGGTGCGCCCGCAGATGCGCGTCGACGTCGACAACCGGGAGGGCGGGCAGGGCGCGGTGGCCTACTCCTACCTGCTGTCCAAGGCCGGTTCGCCGAACTACCTGCTGGCCACCGAAACGTCGCTGCTGGTGCTGCCGCTGAGCGTGGACGTGGCCTTCTCCTACCGCAGCTTCACCCCGATCATGAAGCTCGGCGAGGACTACACGCTGCTGGTCGCCCTGCCCTCGTCACCGATCACCAGTTGCGCGCAGGCGGTGGACCAGAGCCGCCACCGGCGGGTGCTGGCCGGGATCTCCGGTGCGCTGGGCCCGGATGCGGTGGTGTTCTCCGAGATGGAGCGGGTCGCGGGCGGGGACTTCGACACCGTGCCCTACGAGGGCGGTGGGGAAACGATGGCCGCGGTGCTGGGCGGGCAGGTGGAGCTGGCGTCGCTGAACCCCAGCGAGGTCATGGGCCAGTTGCGCGCCGGAGAGCTCAAAGCGCTGTGCGTGTTCGCCGACCAGCGCTACACCTACCCGCAGCTGGCCGACATCCCGACCTCGGTGGAGCAGGGCATCCCGGTGTCCTTCGCCCAGTTCCGCGGCATGATCGCTCCGGGCGGGCTGTCCCCGGAGGCCACCGAGCACTGGATCTCCGCGGCGCGCAGCTTCGCCGAATCCCCCGCCTACACCGAGTACGTGGCCTCGGAGTTCCTGCAGCCGCGGGTGGCCTTCGGCCAGGACTTCGCCGCCTACCTCGAGGAGAGCGAGAAGCTCGTGGCGCAGGTGGTGCGGCGATGATCGCGCAGCGCGGGCAGGTGGTGTTGTTCTCCGGTTTGGCGCTGCTGGGCGCCGGGTTCGCGCTGAGCGCGTTCGGCTACGGCGTGCTGCTGCCGGAATCGCGCATCGGGCCGGGGTTCCTGCCGCTGGTGGCCGGCGGGTTGCTGGCGGTGCTGTCGGTGCTGCTGCTGGTCGAGCAGCTGCGCAGGCCACAGCCGTCATCCGCGGTGCGCGGGGTGGACGACTTCGGCCGCACCCCGCAGCAACGGGTGTGGATCTTGCGGCGGGTGTTCGTGCTGCTGCCGGTGGCCGTGGCGCTGGTTCCGGTGCTGGGCATGGTGTGCGCGCTCGGTGTGCTGGTGCTGGTGATCTCGACCTGGTTGGAGCGGCGGCGCCTGCTGCCGGCGGTGCTGCTGAGCGCGTCGTCGGCGGCAGCGATGTACGTGGTGTTCGCGGTGGTGCTGCAGGTGCCGCTGCCCACCGGGGTGTTCGGGTTCTGAAGCCGTGTGCGGAGGTGATCGCGTTGCTCGACAACCTGCTGCTGGGTGCGTCCACGGCGTTGACCCCGGTGAACCTGCTGTGGTGCTTCGTCGGGGTGCTGCTGGGCACCGTGATCGGGCTGCTGCCCGGTCTGGGCTCCAGCACCGGGGTGGCGATCCTGATCCCGCTGACGCTGACCGTGGAACCGGTGACGGCGCTGATCATGCTGGCCGGCATCTACTACGGATCCCAGTACGGCGGCACGATCACCTCGGTGCTGCTGTCCACCCCGGGTGAGGCCGCCAGCGTGGTGACCACGTTGGACGGTTACCAGATGGCGCGCCAGGGCCGTGCGGGTGCGGCGCTGGCGATCGCGGCGATCGGGTCGTTCGCGGCCGCGATCGCCTCGCTGGTGCTGCTGGCCGCGGTGGCGCCGCCGTTGGCGTCGGTGGCGTTGCAGTTCGGGCCCCCGGAGAACCTCGCGGTGATGGTGCTGGCGCTGGTGACCCTCGTGGTGCTGGCGACCGGGTCGAAGCTGCGGGCCGCGGCGATGGCCTGCGCCGGGGTGCTGCTGGCGTGCGTGGGCATCGACTTCGGCACCGGTCAGGCCCGCTACACCTTCGGCAGCGTCGAACTGCTCTCGGGCATCCCCTACATCGAAGTGGTGATCGGGTTGTTCGCGGTGGGCGAGGTGCTGCACCAGATCCAGGTCGGTGCCGCTCGCCCGATCCGCGCGGGCTTCCGAGACCTGGTGATCCGCCGCCGCGACATCCGCGATTCGGCCGGGTCCATCGCGCGCGGCAGCGCGATCGGGTTCGGGCTGGGCATCCTGCCCGGCGCCGGATCGACGCTGGCCTCGTTCATGGCCTACGGGCTGGAGCGGCGGGTCTCGCGCAACTCCGCGCAGTTCGGGCACGGCGCGATCCAGGGTGTCGCGGCCCCGGAGAGCGCCAACAACGCCGCGGCCAACGCCAACTTCATCCCCACCCTCACCCTCGGCATCCCCGGTGGCGCGACCACCGCGGTCCTGCTGGGCGCGTTGACCGTCTACGGCGTGCAGCCCGGGCCGCTGCTGTTCGACGAACAACCCGACCTGGTGTGGGGGTTGCTGGTGTCGTTCTTCATCGGCAACGTGTTCCTGCTGGTGCTCAACCTGCCGTTGGCGCCGGTGTTCGCGCAGCTGCTGCGCATCCCCTACGGCTACCTCTACCCGCTGATCCTGTTCACCAGCTTCGTGGGCGCCTACGCCATCGACAACAACCTCTTCAGCGTGTGGCTGGTGCTGATCTTCGGCGTCATCGGCTACGGCATGAAGCGCTTCGACCTGCCGATGGCGCCGCTGGTGGTCGGGGTCGTCATCGGAGGACTGCTGGAAAAAGCGCTCGTGCAGTCCTCGGCGCTGCTGGACGGCAACCTGTGGCTGCTGGCGACCAAACCGATCGCGGTGAGCATCCTCGCCGCAGCAGCCGTGCTGCTCATCGGTCCCGCACTGGTGCGGCGCTCGCGCACCCGATCCGGAGAGGAAACCCATGTCTGACCAGCTGATCACCCGCCGCGACGGTGCCGTGCTGCAGGTGGTGTTCAACCGTCCCGCGCAGCGCAACGCCATGAGCTGGGCGATGTACGAGGGGCTGGTGGCCGCCTGCCGCACCGCCGAGGAGGATCCCGGTATCCGGGTGCTGGTGCTGCGCGGAGCCGGTGAGGAGGCGTTCGTGGCCGGTACCGACATCGCGCAGTTCACCGAGTTCAGCAGCGGCGAGGACGGCGTGGCCTACGAGCAGCGCATGGAAGCGGTGCTGGAGCGGCTCGAGGCGGTGCGGGTGCCCACGATCGCGGCGATCTCGGGCTACTGCGTCGGAGCGGGGATCGCGTTGGCCGCGGTGTGCGATCTGCGGGTGTCGACCACCACGGGGCGCTTCGGGGTTCCGGTGGCCCGCACCCTGGGCAACTGCCTGGCGATGAACACCTACTCGCTGCTGGTGTTCCACCTCGGCCCGGCGCGGGCGAAGGACATGCTGCTGCGCGCCCGGCTGTTCGACGCCGCCGAGGCGCACGCCGCGGGTTTCCTCACCGAGGTCTGCGAGGTCGAGGAGCTGGATGCCACCGTGGCCGGCATCGCCGCGCGCCTGGCCGAGCACGCGCCGTTGACGATGTGGGCGGCCAAGGAGGCGGTGCGGCGGTTGCGGGTGGCGAACCTGCCCGAGGGCGACGATCTGGTGCGCACCGTGTTCGGCAGCCAGGACTTCCAGCACGGGGTGCGCGCCTTCCTGGACAAGACCCCACCCCGCTGGCAGGGCCGCTGACCCCTCGGTTTCGGCTACGGTGGCGGCATGCTTTGACGCATCCGCGCCCCACCTCGACTTCTTCGCCCCCCGCATCGTGTTCCCGGTGACGAAGGAGTTGTTCTGTGCGTGATCGTGCTGTGGTGGTTCCGGCCGAGTACGCCGCCACCCACCGCGAGGTGTTCGGTGAGGGCCGCTGGCTCACCGACTTGCCCGCGTTGGCCCAGCGGCAGTTGGCGGCGTGGGATCTGCGCGTCGAGGGTGCGCCCCGGCACGGGATGGTGGCGTTGGTGCTGCCGGTGCGGCGGGCCGATGGGAGCGCGGCGGTGCTGAAGTTGCAGCCCGTCACCTCCGACACCGTGGGTGAGCCGGTGGGGTTGCGGGCTTGGGACGGTGCGGGAGCGGTGCGGCTGCTCGACCACGATCCCGATTCGGGCAGCATGCTGCTGGAGCGCCTGGGCCCGGCGGCGCTGTCGAGTGTGGACGATGACGATGCCGCGGTGCGCGTCATCGCCGAACTGCTCGCCCGCCTGCACACCGTTGCCGCCCCACCCGGTGTGCGGCACCTGGCCGAGATCGCTGCCGCGATGGTGCACGAGACCCCGCAGGCGTGCGGGCGACTGGCCGACGACCAGGCGGGGTTGCTGCGGCGGTGTGCCGACGTCGTCTCCGAGCTGCTCTCCGAACCTGGTGAGCGCTTGCTGCACTGGGATCTGCACTACGACAACGTGCTGGCCGGTGGCCGTGAACCGTGGCTGGCCATCGACCCTCAGCCGCTGATCGGCGACCCCGGATTCGAGCTGCTGCCCGCGCTGGACAACCGCTGGGAGCAGATGGTGGCCACCGGTGATCTCCCCGCGGCGCTGCGGCGCCGTTTCGCGATCCTCACCGACGTGCTGGGCCTGGACCGGCAGCGGGCGGTGGGGTGGTCGTTGGGGCGAGTGCTGCAGAACTGCCTGTGGGAGGTCGAAGACGGCGCGACCGGGCTCAGCGACGTGCAGACCAGCATCGCCGAAACCCTGCTCCCGCTGGGCCCCTGACGGTCGCGGTCAGCCGTCGAAGCGGCGGCGTGCTCGCTCGATGTGGTCGAGGTGGTGGTGGGTCCAGCCGCAGATGACGTCGACCGCGGCGCGCAGGCCCTGGCCCGGTTCGGTGAGGGCGTACTCGACCTTCGGCGGGACGGTGGGGTGCACGGTGCGGTCGAGCAGGCCGTTGCGCTCGAGCATGCGCAGGTTCTGGGTGAGCATCTTGTGGCTGATGCCCTCGACTTCCTGGCGCAGTTCGCTATGGACAAGCGCACCGACTTCCTGGACTGCTTCACCCACGCCGGTGGCAAGCAGGCCCGTACCCCGGAGTTGAAGCGGAACCTGATCGCGGTGCTGATCGCGCATTCCACCAACCTCAGGCTGCCCCGCATGGCGGACGCCTGCGGGATCTCCTACGACGTCCTGGCCTGGACCGCCGAGTGGTATGTGCGGGAGGAGACGCTGCGCGCGGCGAACCTGGCGCTGATCGGCTACCACCAGAAGCTGCCGCTGACGGCGGTCTTCGGCTCCGGCACCTTGTCCTCCTCCGACGGCCAGCGGTTCCCCACCTGCGGCAAGTCCGTCACCGCCAGGGCGTTGAGCAGATATTTCGCGCACGAAGGGCTGTCGACGTACACGCACGTGACCGACCAGCACACCACCTACGGCACGAAGATCATCGTGGCGACCAAGCGCGAGGCGCACTGCGTACTGGACGAAATCCTCGGCAACGCCACCGACATCCCGATCACCGAGCACGCCACCGACACGCATGGGGTGACGCTGGTCAACTTCGGCCTGTTCGACCTGCTCGGGCTGCAACTGTCCCCACGCATCCGGGACCTGGGCAAGATCACCCCCTACCGGACCGGCCCAAAATCGCAGGTCGAGACGGCGTTCCCGCTCGCGGGGCCGATGCTGACCCGCCGAGCCAAGCTCGATCTGATCGCAGTGCACTGGAGCTCTCAGCATCCAGCCGGCAGAACGCCCTCGCCGCAGCGCTCAGGGAGTACGGGGCGCTCCGACGCACCATCTACGCCGCCCGCTACCTGTCCGACCCAGCCTACCGCCGGAAGATCACCCGACAGCTAAACAAGGGCGAGTCACTGCACGCGCTCAAGCGGGACCTGCTGTATGCCCACGAAGGAACGATCCGCGCCCGCCATCTGGAGCAGCAGACCGAACAAGCCTGGTGTCTCACCCTGGTCACCAACGCCGTGGTCACCTGGACGACCGAGTACTACGGCCTGGCGGTGGAGTCGATGCGCCGATCCGGGCGCCGCATCGACGACGAGGTGCTCGCCCACATCTCCCCAGCCCATAGCGAGAACATCAACTTCTTCGGCTCCATCGACGTCGACATCGAAGGGGAACTCGCCCAGCTCGGCCCCACCGGGTACCGGCCCCTGCGCGTGTGCGACACCCTGTTCTGACGCTTGGCCGCGACGGGGGAGCTTCCCGCGGAGCGATCGGGGAAAGGGGCTCGTGCGACGCGCAGATAGTGGGGAGTTGGAAGACCTCATCGAGTGTGACGGCATCTGCTGAGCATCTGCTCTCCGACGTCGACATAGCCGGCGAACAGCCCGATCACGTCGTGGAGCCGATCTTGTGCCGGGCCGGGATTGACCAGGTCTTCGCCGTCGCGCAGGGCGGCGATCAGGGTTCTGGCCCGCGCATGGCTGGCCTCCAACAGCGTCTCGATCCCGGCGGTGGCTTCGATGAGAAGTCTGCGGCTGCCGGGCTGCGGGATCACTCGGGCAAGCCCCCAGGAGTCCAGCTGCCGCACCGAGGTGCTCACCGCCCCCTTGCTCAGTTCCAGTTCGGCGGCGATCGCGTCGAGAGAGGCGGGCTCCTCGGTGACCAGGAGCAGCCCATAGACGCGGCCGGTCGCGCGCGGCAGATTCCACGAGGCCAGCAGGTCGCCTACCGACGTGATGAACGCGCGGCGCCTGGCCACGCTCATCACTGTGCCCGCCTCGATGCCGACACCGTGCGCAGGAACACCTCGATCGCCTTGTTCACCGTCTGAGGGGCGTCCTGGTTCGCGATGTGGCCGGCACCGGGGATGACGACCTCCTGGACGCCTTCGGCCTGAGCCCATCTGGGCATGGCCGAGGCGATGTTGCCGGTCCGGTCGTGCTCGCCACGGATCAGACACAGCGGCACTGGCGTGCGAAAACCGGGATCGGGGGTGAGGAACTCGACGGTTGCCTGCCACACCTGGAGGAACTCCTTCTTCGACAACTGCGAGAAGGCACGCCGGGCATCTGCCCGCGCGGCCTCGCTCACCGCGGAGGCCTCCGCCATCAGACGGGGAAGGTTCTTGGCCGGGATCATCGCCAGGCTCGGCGCGGCCATCTTCACCAGCAGATACTCCTTCCACGACAACGGCGCCGTGTTCCACGCCGCGCCGATCACGATCAGCGCCCGGGCCAGGTCCGGATACCGCCGCACGATCGCCTGACTGAGGTTACCGCCGAGCGACTGGCCCACCAGCACCGGCCGATCAAGCGCGAGGTGCTCGATCAGCACGCGCAGGTCTGCGATCGCCCGTTCGGCGGTGAAGCCGGCACCGGCCGGGCGAGATAACCCGTGGCCGCGCATGTCCCACACGACGACCCGATATCCCCGGGCACGCAAATACTCGCGCTGAGCGTCAAACATCACATGATCGGCCCCAGCGCCGTGCGAGAACACCAGCGGCACACCGTCACCGCCGCTGTCGGCGTAACGAAGAGCGCAACCATGAAGCGACAGCGACAAATTCACCACTTACTAAATATAGCAAATTACGAGCCGGATGCGGGGATGGCCATCACAGGCGCGCACGGCCAGAACGAGGCGGAACTCCGGCACGCCCAGGCCACCTATGTAACCCGCAAGACCCCCCGGCGGGCGATCATCACGGTGGTGAACGCCATCCTGAAGGCTCGTGACCCCACCTGGTGTGGTGAGGCCACCAGCGCGGCGTCGGGATCTGCGCAACAGGCGCGCCCGGATGCGGCGCAAGGGCGGCGCCGTCGACGTCATCGTATGGCGCACCACCCAGCCCGGCTGCTGCCTCGCCTGCTGGCCGGACGGCGGGCCGGGCCGGTCTTCCTCACCGATCGCCGTGCTCGGGTCGTGTTGCCGCCGGGCGACCTCGACCTCGGCTCCGGGCGAGTCCGGCTGTCCTACCGCAGGGCCGCCGAACTGTTCGAGCAGACGACCACCAACTGCCCCGGCGGGCCCTGGACACTCCACCAGCTCCGCCACTCCGCGCTCACCCACGCTGCGGAGGACGGCGCCTGACACCGGCAACCCCTACTTCGGCGACCACCGCCCGGTCAGCACGGTCCTCGGCGTGCGCGAGCTGACCTTCCCCGGTCAGCTCGTCGAGATCAGCTTCATCGTCGACGAGCGCTCGAGCGGGACGCTGATCCCTGACCACTTCCTGCACCGCGACATCCGGGTGCCGTTCCGCGCAGCCGGCCAAGGAGCGCGAC
>NZ_JBEOVY010000267.1:0-11054 GCF_040295745.1 Saccharopolyspora sp. NPDC002686 | reverse complement strand
TGCGCCCGCCGCCCTGCCGCGCAGGGGGCGCTGCCGCGGCCGGCCCGCGCGGCGCCGGCCCGGTTTTGCGCCGGCCGGCGCGGGGGAGTCGATCCGACTCCCCGGCCCCGTTGGGGTTTTTCCGTCATCCCCCGGCGCTCGGTGCCGGTCGCGCCTCGCGGTCGCAGCCCGGACGGGGCTCGTTGCATCAACACCCGTTGACTTTCGCCACATGGCGTCATCAGGTCGGGCGACGAGCGTCACCTCTCCAGGGAATCCGGTCCTGCGCACGGCACCATGGCGTCACCGCCGGTGCGTTGACCGGTATTGTCGGCCGCACGACCCGTTGTGTTGTAGATCACTCATCAGTGGGGTGGTGTGCAAACCGGGCGGGCGGTCGCGCGGCTGCTACGCGGGAGGGGTGCTGTTGACCGAGCGGAGCGAGAGGACTCGGACGAGTTCCGGCGGACTCGGCCTTGCCGGTGCCCGCTCCCAGGAGTTCGCCCTGCTGCCGCTGCCGGACGCGCCCGCGCTGCTCAGCACCGCGGACGGCATCATCGTCCGGGCCACCGAGCAGGCGGCGAAGCTGGCGGGCGAGACCTCGCCCGCGGCGCTGATCGGCTGCCGCCTCACGGACCTGGTGACCCGCGACGGCCAGATCTCGCTGCTGCGCGCCAGGAGCGGTGAGTACCCGGTCCGGCCGCTGAGCTGGCCGCACGCCGATGACGAACGGCTGCGCGTCACGGTGCTGGTCGACGTCTCGGACCTGGCCGAGAGCGGGCGCGACTCGGCGCACGTGCAGGCCGAGCAGGGCAACGAGCGCCGGTGGTTGATCGAGGCGCAGCGCATCGCCAAGGTCGGCAGCTGGGTGTTCTACCCGGAGACCGTGGAGCTCTACCGCAGCCCGGTGCTCGGCGAGTTCCTCGGCGATTCCGGCGCGCAGGACGCCACCGGCGTGGCGGCCATGATCGAGGCGACCCACCCCGACGACCGGGAGCGGGCCCGCCAGTTCTACCTCGACGTGCTCACCGCCCCCGAGGACGAGCTGCTGGAAGTGGAGCTGCGCGACCACGCGGGCAAGCGCGTCTACCTGTGCACCGGGCGGGCCGAGTACAACCGGGCCGGCCGGGTCGAGCGGGTGCAGGGCACCGTGCAGGACGTCACCGAGCACCGGGCGCTGGAGCGGCAGCTGCGCGACGAGCGGCGCAAGCTGCAGGACGCGCAGCGGATCGCCCGGCTGGGCACCTGGGAGTGGGACCCGCAGTCCAACATCATGCGGCTGTCGAACATGCTGCACGAGATCATCGGCAAACCCGCCAGCACGCCGATCACCTTCGACAGCTACCTGGACCGGGTGCACCCCGACGACCGGGGCTGGGTGCAGCGGGCCTGGCAGCCGCTGGTCGAGGAGCACGATCCGATCGAGGTCGAGCACCGCTACCTGCGCATCGACGGCACCACCCGGATCCTGCGGCTGCACGGCACCGCGATCAAGGACGCCGACGGCCGCAACCTGCTGGTCGGCACCGCGCAGGACGTCACCGAGCAGCGGGCCGTGGTGACCCGCATGGAGCGCTCCAGCCAGCGGTTCAGCGACCTGGTCAGCATCACCCCGGTCGGCATCGGCCTGTTCGACCGGGCGGAGCGGCTGGTCGACGCCAACGACGCGCTGTGCGACCTGCTCGGCTACCAGCTCGACCAGCTGCGCGGGATGACCGCGAAGGACATCACCCACCCCGACGAGCAGAACACCAGCCTGCCCACCCCGGCGGAGAACTCCGGGATCCGCCGCCGGGTGCCGCAGCGGGTGCTGGTGCGCTCCGACGGCGAACCGGTGTACTGCGAGCTGCGCACCTCCGCTTCGGTGCAGGACGACGGCACCCACTTCTGGCTGGTGGTGTTCCAGGACATCACCGAGCGGCGCCGCGCCGCCGAGGCCCTGCGCTACCAGGCCAACCA
Organism: Saccharopolyspora sp. NPDC002686; assembly: GCF_040295745.1. NCBI lineage: Bacteria > Bacillati > Actinomycetota > Actinomycetes > Pseudonocardiales > Pseudonocardiaceae > Saccharopolyspora > Saccharopolyspora sp. NPDC002686. Next base: position 9,116 of record NZ_JBEOVY010000267.1, on the reverse strand, counting down.
CGACGACCTCACCGGCCTGCCGAACCGGACCGCGGTCAAGGACCTGCTGCACAAGCTGCTGGGGCGGGCCGATTCGGACCGGGTCGCGGTGCTGTTCTGCGACATCGACAACTTCAAGCGGGTAAACGATTCACTGGGCCACGACGCGGGCGACGAGCTGCTGGTGGCGCTGGCCCGCCGGTTGGAGGGCGGGCTGCCCGAGGGGTGCACGACGGCCCGGCTGTCCGGCGACGAGTTCGTGATCATCTGCTCGGACATCGAGGCGGTCGGCGGCGTCGATTCGCTGGCCACCAGGGTTTCCAGCCTGCTGCGCACCGCGGTTCCGGTGCACGGCCAGCTGATCCGGGTGTCGGCGTCGATCGGTGCTGCGGTGCCCGACGGCGCCGCCTCCGGTGGCGAGGACCTGCTGCGCTTCGCCGATGCGGCGATGTTCGAGGCGAAGGGCCGTGGCGCGGGCAAGGTCTCGCTGGCCAGCCCGGCGCTGATGGCGTCGGCGGACCGGCAGCTGCACCTGGAGGGGCAGCTCCGGGAGGCGCTGAACAGCGACGGCTTGGCCCTGCACTACCAGCCGGTGGTCGACGCCGACGGCGTGGTGGTCACCGCGGAGGCGCTGGTGCGCTGGCCGCACCCGGACCGGGGGATGCTCGCGCCGGACGCGTTCCTGCCCGTCGCCGAGCAGGGCGACCTGCTGCGCGAGCTGGACCGGTGGGTGCTGCGGACCGCGCTGAAGGAGGCGGCGACCTGGCCGCTCAGCGGCGGGCGATCGGTGGGCGTGGCGGTGAACCTGGCCGGGCTGGTGCCGGGCGGACCGGAGTTCGTCGACGCTGTCGCCGACATCGTCGCCGAGAGCGGCATCTGCTGGAAGCGGGTGATCCTGGAGCTGGTGGAGACCGCGTTGGCGGACCTGCCGTCGCGGACCCGCCACGAGATGGCCGAGCTGGTCGAGCGCGGGGTGCGGTTCGCGGTGGACGACTTCGGCACCGGCTACTCGTCGTTGGCGCGGCTCAAGGACCTGCCCGCGCAGATCATCAAGGTGGACCGCCGGTTCGTCGCCGGTGTCGGAGGCGACGCCTCGGACTTCGCGGTGGCGCGCGCGGTGGTGGACATGGCCCGCGCGATGGGCCGGAAGTGCGTGGCCGAAGGCGTCGAGACCGCCACCCAGTTCCACGTGCTCTCCGGCGTCGGCGTGGACGCCTACCAGGGCTGGCTGTTCTCCGGCGCCCTCCCGGCCCGCGAGTTCCGCGACCTCGTCGCCCGCGGCCCGATGCCGATCCCCGGGGTCTGACGAAGGCCAGCGATCTCCAGGTGGCCCTCGCCGGGAGCGGCGGCCGGTTCGAGGATCGGGGAGATCCGGATCCCCGGAACCATCGGACGTTCGAGGACACCTGTGACTGCGGTACCGCAAGCGAAGCCGGGCCAGTTCGTGGCCAGGCGGATGACGGCCCGAGAGCAACTGCGGGCGGAGAAGAAGGCCTGGCGGCTGGTCCAGCTGCTCATCGGGCTCGTCGGGTACGGGGCGGCGCTGACCTTCCTGGTCGAGTCGTCCCTGGGGGCGGCGAGCTGGAGCGTGCTGGCGGAGGGGTTGTCGCTGCGCACCGGGCTGTCGTTCGGGTGGGCGACGAACCTGATCGCGGTGGCCGTCCTGCTCTGCTGGATCCCGCTGCGCGAGCTGCCGGGGCTGGGCACCTTCCTGAACGTGGTCCTGGTCGGCACTTCGGCGGACCTCGCGGCGCTCTTCGTGCCCGCACCGAGCTCGCCGGTCCAGCAGGTCGGCTACTTCCTGCTGGGCCTGCTGATGCTGACCTTCTTCGACGCGGTCTACCTGGGCGCCAGGTTCGGGTCCGGGCCGCGCGACGGCCTGATGACCGGCGCGGTCCGCGTCACCGGCAAGCCGATCTGGCTGGTGCGCACCGCGATCGAACTCGTCGTGCTGGCCGTCGGCTGGCTGCTGGGCGGAACCGCCGGCTTCGGCACCGTGCTGATCGCCGTGGTCCTGGGACCGCTGGTCCAGCAGTTCCTCCGCTTCACCACCGTCCGGCTAGCCGGTGACGGTTAGCAGGTCCGCGATGCGGTGGCGGGGGAGGTCGATCAGGCGGAGGTCCAGGTCGGCCGGTACCGGGGCGAGGGCGGCGACCCGCTCCTTGGCCTCGCGCTTGGTGAGCTCCGGGTCGACGTGGGCGATCAGGGCTTCGCGCCAGACGTTGCCGAGCTTGCCGTGCGCGCGCTGCAGCAGGTAGCCCGCCACCGAGTCCGGTTCCACCAGGTCGGCCACCACGAGGGCGTGCTTGGAGTCCGGCGTGCTGCGGTGGAAGCGCAGCTGGTACTTCGCCCCGACCAGCTCGGACAGCGCGCGCTGGGCGCGTTCGCTGGTGATGTCCGGGTGGTTGTTGTCGACGAGGAACGCGACCCGGTCGGCGTTGCCCGCCAGCAGCATCCGCGCCAGCCACGGGCCCGGATCCGACCGCAGGTCGTACACCGGCGGCTGCGGCTGCCTGCGGATCGGCTTCGACCAGCCGGGCTCGCGCAGCGAGGAGACCGGGCTGCCGAGGCGTTCGCCGATCGCACCCAGGAACTCCGGGGACGCCGTCGCCTCGACCGCCTCCACCGACTGCGGGCCGTGCGTGTAGATGCCGGGCACCTGCCGCAGCGCGAGCTTGCGGGTGTGCGCGGTCGGCTGGCACACGTACAGGTCGCTGGCGCTGCCGATGGCCTGCGCGCCGAAGTAGCGGTGGAACTGCGGCAGGATCGCCTCGAACACCATGCCCAGCCGCAGCAGTTCCTGCTGCACCTTGTGCCCCAGCGCGGGCGTGCGCGTGCTGTAGCCGTAGGCGACCAGCAGCCGGCTGTTCGGCCCGGCCATGCACTCGGCGGCGCGGGCGGCGAACAGGCCGATGCCCTCCGGGGTGTAGGGCGGGTCGGTGAACACCAGGTCGGCCCAGGCCTCCACCGCCGACGGCACTGCGAAGCGCAGGTCGGTGTGCAGGGTGCGGACGTCGAAGCCGCGTTCGGCGGCAACGGCGTCGATGTGCTGCAGGATCCGCTCGTCGAGGTCCACGACGGTCACCGAGACCGACGGCACCACCAGCCCCAGCGCCAGCGAGGTCAGGTCGTGGTCGCCCAGGCAGAGGAGTTTGGCGCCGCGCAGGTCGTAGTTGTCGCGCAGCCATTCGGCGCGGCGCAGCGCGGTTTCCGGAGTGGCGGTGACGTGGTCGAGCGCCGCGGCCGGCCGCGGACCGGTTTCGACGAACTCGCGCATCAGCGCCAACTGCTCGGCCCCGGACGGTGCGGTCGTGCCCAGCTCGTCCAGCGCGAAGCTCTCCCGGTAGCGCTCGCGGGCCTGCGCGGACAGCCGGTGCGCGCTACCGGTGGTCTCGAGGTCGGTCCCGATCGCGGCGAGCAGGTCCTCGACGGTCCGCCGCGCCACCGCGGTGCGGCGGATCAGCTCGTCGAGCTCGACGGGTTCGCCGGTCAGCTGCGCGAGGACTTCGCGGAGGTGGCGCGCGAGGACACCGGCGTCGGCGAGCAACCCTCGCACGGCGTCGATCGGGTCAGGAGTAGCGGCATGCGGAGCAGTGTTCATCGGGTGAATCAGCTTACGGGCCCCGCTCCGGCGTCGCGCTCCCAGCAGACGGAACGAGATCACGCGTGTGTCTCGTCGATCGCAGGATGCTATCGATCCAGCTAGGGTCGGCCGGGTTTAAAGCGGACCGCGACTACTTGAGGGGGCTCGCTTGATCGAGTTCCAAGCCGTGCGCAAGGAGTACCAGAACGGCACCGTCGCCGTCCACGAGCTCAGCCTGTCGGTGCGGACGGGCACCATCACCGTGCTGGTCGGCCCTTCGGGGTGCGGCAAGACCACGTTGATGCGGATGGTGAACCGGATGATCGAACCGTCGGGGGGCAAGGTGCTCGTCGGCGGTACCGACGTGCGCGAGCGCGACCCGGCGGAGCTGCGCCGCGGCATCGGTTACGTGATCCAGCAGGCGGGGTTGTTCCCGCACCGCAACGTGCTCGACAACATCGCGACGGTGCCGCTGCTGCACGGGCGCAGCAAGCAGGAGGCCCGCAAGCGCGCCGGGGAGCTGCTGGAGCTGGTCGGGTTGCAGCCGGAGCTGGGCAAGCGCTACCCGGCGCAGCTCTCCGGTGGTCAGCAGCAGCGCGTCGGGGTGGCCCGGGCGCTGGCGGCCGATCCGCCGGTGCTGCTGATGGACGAACCGTTCAGCGCCGTCGACCCGGTGGTGCGCGAGGGGCTGCAGGACGAGCTGCTGAGGTTGCAGGACGAGCTGGACAAGACGGTCCTGTTCGTCACGCATGACATCGACGAGGCCATCAAGCTGGGGGAGAAGGTCGCGGTGCTGCGGCAGGGCGGGCACCTCGCCCAGTACGCCGAGCCCGACGACCTGCTGGCCGAACCGGCCGACGACTTCGTGACCGCGTTCGTCGGTCGCGACCGCGGCTACCGCCGACTGTCCTTCGTGGACTCCGACGGTCTCCGGCCGCAGCAGGTGGACACGGTCGAGCTCGGCGCCCGGGTGAACCGGCAGGAGCTGTGGCGGCTGGCGCTGGACGAGTCCGGCCGGCCGCGCGGCTGGCTGCCGCCGGAGACCGAAGTGGACGGTGAGCTGGCCGAGGACCGGCTCGTCGCGGGCGGATCGCTGTACACGCGGGGCACTCCGCTGCGCGGTGCGCTGGACGCCGCGCTGTCGGCGCCGACCGGGCTGGGTGTGGTGGTCGACGGCGACGGCGGGTACGTCGGCGTGGTCACCGCGGAGCACGTGCTCGACGTGATCGAGCGGCAGCGCCGACCCCAGGGGCTGCCGTGATCGACTACTTCGGCAGCCCGAGCAACCGCGAGCTGGTGTTCGGCCAGCTCGCCCAACACGTCTACCTGGCGCTGGTGCCGCTGGTGCTCGGCGTGCTGCTGGCGCTGCCGCTGGGGCGGCTGGCGCAGCAGGTGCGCTGGTTGCGCGGCCCGCTGCAGGGCACCTCGAACGTGGTCTACACGATCCCGTCGCTGGCGCTGTTCGTGCTGATCCCCGGCATCCTGGGCACCCCGCTGCTGTCGCCGGTCAACGTGATCATCGCGCTGACGCTCTACACCGCGGCGCTGCTGGTCCGCCCGGTCATGGACGCGCTCGACTCGGTGCCCGCGCACATCGTCGCCGCCGCCACCGCGATGGGCTTCCGGCCCACCCGGCGGTTCCTCACCGTCGAACTGCCCTTGTCGGTCCCGGTGCTGGCCGCCGCGGTCCGGGTGGCCTCGGTCAGCAACATCAGCCTGGTCAGCGTCGGTGCGCTGGTCGGCATCGGCGGACTCGGCCGGCTGTTCACCGACGGGTTCCAGCGCGACTACCCCGAGCAGATCCTCATCGGCATCGTGCTGACCCTGCTGCTGGCGCTGGTGGTGGACCTGCTGCTGGTGGTGCTGTGGCGACTGCTCACCCCGTGGGCGCGAGCGGGGGTGAAGGCGGCGTGATCGGCGAGTTGATCGCGTGGTTGACCGACCCCGCGCACTGGACCGGGCCGGGCGGGATCCTGGCGCAGACCCTGCTGCACCTCTACTACTGCGTGGTGTCGGTGGCGGCGGCCTCCGCGGTGGCCGTGCCGCTCGGCGTCTACATCGGACACACCGGGTGCGGTTCGGTGTTCGTGGTCGGGCTCAGCAACGCGATGCGCGCACTGCCCACGCTGGGCGTGGTGACGATCCTGGTGCTGGGCTTCGGGCTCGGCGAACTGCCCGCGCTGGCCGGACTGGTGGTCCTGGCGATCCCGTCGATCCTCTCCGGCACCTACGCCGGGATCCGCAACGCCCCGGCCGACGCGGTGGACGCGGCCAAGGGCATGGGGATGACGTCCGGGCAGCGGTTGTGGCAGGTGGAGCTGCCGACGGCGCTGCCGCTGGTGCTCGGCGGGGTGCGCAGCGCGATGCTGCAGGTGGTGGCCACCGCGGCCGTCGCCGCCTACGTCGGCCTCGGCGGGCTGGGGCGGATCCTGCTGGACGGTTTGAAGATCAGCGACTACGCGCAGATGGCCTCGGCCGCGATCGTCATCGCGGTCCTGGCGGTGCTGCTCGACCTGGTGTTGGCCGGTGCGACCCGGCTGCTGGTGCCGCGCGGTCTGCAGTTGGCCGCTCGACGAGGAGGTAACGACTGATGAAGCGGTTGCTGGTGTGCGCTGCTGCGGCGGCGCTGCTGCTGACCGGCTGCGGATCGCAGAACCCGTTGCAGAACAACGGCGACCAGGGCGGAACCCTGGTGCTCGGCTCGGCGGACTTCGCGGAGAGCGAGCTGCTGATGCACATCTACGCCGAGGCGCTGAAGACCACCGGCGCCGAGGTGGAGACCAAACCCCGCATCGGGGCCCGCGAGTTCTACGTCAACGCGGTGAAGAACGGCGAGCTCGCGCTGGTACCCGACTACACCGGGAACCTGCTGCAGTACCTGGACCCGAAGTCCTCGGCGACCGAGTCGCAGCAGGTCTACGACCAGCTCAAGCAGACCGTGCCGGGCGAGATGGAGCTGCTCGCCCAGTCCCCGGCGGAGGACTCCGACGTCCTGACCGTCACCTCGGCCACCGCCGACAGCGGGCTGCACTCGATGGCCGACCTCGGGCCGCGCTGCGGTGAGCTGGTGCTGGGCGCCCCGGCGGAGTGGAAGTCCCGCTGGGAGTCCAAGATCGCCGAGGACTACGGCTGCACGTTCAAGGAGATCCGCCCGGTCGAGGCCGGCACGATCACGGTGAACGCGCTGGTCGACGGGCAGATCCAGGTCGCGAACCTGTTCACCACGTCCTCCCAGATCGGGGAGAAGAAGCTGGTGAAGCTGGACGACCCGAAGAACATGTTCCCGGCCCAGAACGTGGTTCCCCTGGTGCACAAGGGAAAGCTGACCCCGCAGCAGGCCGAGGCCCTGAACAAGGTCTCCGCGGCCCTGACCACGGACAAGCTCACGGACCTCAACCGCCGCCTCGAGGTGGAGAAGGCCAACCCGGCGGACCTCGCCAAGGAATTCGTCTCCAGCGCAGGCCTGTGACCCCCGCATGCGAAGGGCTCGTGAGTGTTTTGGGTTGCTATAACGACCCAAAACACTCACGAGGGGCGCGGTCAGGTGGGACGGCCGCTGATCCTGGTGGTCAGCTCTGCTGCCGTTCGGTGGACGTGGGCGGCCAGGTCGGGCCAGGTCTCGCCGCACTCCGGGCCTTCGCAGAGGTGGCGGAAGGTCACGCTGATCGCCGCGATCGGGCGCGCACCGTGGTCGAACACCGCTGATGCCACCGAAGCGAAGCCGGCCGTGACGAACCCGTCCTCGACGGCCCAGCCGCGGCGCTGCTCGGTGCCGAGCAGGCGGCGGAGCTCGGGGAGGTTGCGGGGGCCGCGATCCGTCCGGCGGACGAACACCTCGCTGGAGGGCAGCAGGGCGCGGACCTGCGCCGCAGGCAGGTGCGCGAGCATCGCCCGGCCGGACGCCGTCAGCTGGGCGGGCAGGCGCACGCCGACGTCCGTGACCAGCGTCTGCGGTTGGGACGGGCGCTCCTTGAGCAGGTAGAGCGACTCGCCGCCGTGCAGGACGCCCAGGTGCGCGGTGGTGCCGACCTGGTCGACCAGGCGGCGCAGCAGCGGTCCGGCCAGGCGCTCCAGCGGGTCGTGGCGCAGGTAGGCGGAGCCGAGCTCGAAGGTCGCCATGCCCAGGCCGTAGCGCCGCTCCTCGGGCAGGTGGGTGACGAATCCGGCCGCCACCAGCTCCCCCAGCAGGTGGTAGGTGGTGGAGCGCGGCAGGTCCAGGTCGCGGGCGATGACGCCCGCCGACACCGGCCCGGCCCGCCCGGCCAGCAGCCGCAGGATCGCCAGACCCCGCCGCAGGGCCGGCACGTCGCTGCTGTCGCCCACTGCAACCTCCCACCGTCTGGAATGCCAGACGCTCTCACCCTATCCGGGCTTATGCGAACCGCGCAGTGGCGTTGGTATGGAGGTATGCGTGACAACGCGCGGTGCGGGACCTGCGCGCGTCGCCCCGGAGATCGCCGAAGTCGAGGACCTGAGCCGCTCTGGCGCCGTGCGCGCCGCCATCACCGAGTTCGTGTGAAGTGGAGGGTGTCATGAGCCAAGCCCGACCCGTGCGCGCCCCGCGCGGTACGACGCTGACGGCGCGCAGCTGGAGCACCGAAGCGCCGCTGCGGATGCTGCAGAACAACCTCGACCCCGAGGTCGCCGAGCGGCCCGATGACCTGGTGGTCTACGGCGGCACGGGCAAGGCCGCGCGGAACTGGGCGTCCTTCGACGCGATGGTGCGCGAGCTGACCGACCTGCGCGAGGACGAGACGCTGCTGGTGCAGTCCGGCAAGCCGGTGGGGGTGCTGCAGACCCACGAGTGGGCGCCGCGGGTGCTGATCGCCAACTCCAACCTGGTCGGCGACTGGGCGAACTGGGCGGAGTTCCGCCGCCTCGACGCGCTCGGCCTGATGATGTACGGCCAGATGACCGCCGGTTCGTGGATCTACATCGGCACGCAGGGCATCCTGCAGGGCACCTACGAGACGTTCGGCGCGGTCGCGGCGAAGCGCTTCGGCGGATCCCTGGCAGGCACGCTGACGCTCACCGCCGGCCTTGGCGGCATGGGTGGCGCGCAGCCGCTGGCGGTGACCATGAACGACGGCGTGGCGCTGGTCGTGGAGTGCGACCCCGAGCGCGCGCACCGCCGCGTCCGGCACCACTACCTCGACGAAGTCGCCGTCGACCTCGACGACGCGATCGCCAAGGCCGTGGCCGCCAAGGAGCAGCGGCGCGCGTACTCGGTCGCCGTGATCGGCAACGCGGCCGAGGTGCTGCCGGAGGTCCTGCGGCGCGGGGTGCCGGTCGACGTCGTCACCGACCAGACCTCCGCGCACGACCCGCTGTCCTACCTGCCGAAGGGCGTCGCGCTGGAGGACTGGGCCGACTACGCGGCCGCGAAGCCCGACGAGTTCACCGAGCGGGCGCGCGAGTCGATGGCCGAGCACGTCGAAGCGATGGTCGGGTTCCTCGACGCCGGTGCGGAGGTGTTCGACTACGGCAACTCGCTGCGCGGGGAGGCCCAGCTCGCCGGGTACGAGCGCGCGTTCGCCTACCCGGGGTTCGTGCC
>NZ_JBEOVY010000266.1:0-11122 GCF_040295745.1 Saccharopolyspora sp. NPDC002686 | reverse complement strand
GCCGTCCTCGCCAGGCGAACGCTGGAACGGCGCAGGAGCGGCTGCGAACGTGGGCTATGCGCCTACGGCGCATCAAAGACAACGACAAGAAACATGGCGTCAGGCTGCATCAGCCGCTGTCAGGGCGATCCCGTTGAATGGTCGTCATGCGGAGGTGGGTGCTGCACATGGACATGGATGCGTTCTTCGCATCCGTGGAGCAGCTGACCCGCCCCACCGTGAAGGGCCGTCCGGTGCTGGTCGGCGGCGCCGGACCGCGCGGCACCGTGGCCGGGGCCAGCTACGAGGCCCGCGAGTACGGCGCTCGTTCGGCGATGCCGATGGCCGAGGCGCGCCGCCGCTGCCCCGTCGCCGTGGTGCTGCCGCCGCGGTTCCAGGTCTACCAGGCGGTGAGCAAGCGGGTGCTGGGCATCGTGCGGGAGGTCTCCGACGTCGTCGAGCAGGTGTCGGTGGACGAGGCGTTCCTGGAACCGAGCGAGCTGGCCGGCGCGCCGACCGAACACGTCGAGCACTTCGCCACCCAGCTGCGCGCGCGGGTGCAGCGCGAGGTCGGGGTGACCGCCTCGATCGGTGCCGGGCCGGGCAAGCAGCTCGCCAAGATCGGTTCTGACCTGGCCAAACCGGACGGGATGCTGGTGGTGCCCGCCGAGGAGCAGCTGGAGCTGCTGTCGGCGCTGCCGGTGCGCAAGATGTGGGGCATCGGGCCGGTGACCGAGTCCAAGCTGCACCGCATCGGCGTGCACACCATCGGCGAGCTGGCCGATCTGCACCTCAACGACGCGATCTCGCTGCTGGGTCAGGCGCACGGCACCGAGCTGCACCGGCTCGCGCACGGCATCGACGAGCGCCCGGTGGCCGAGCGGGCCGAGGCCAAGCAGGTCAGCGCGGAGACCACGTTCGACGTCGACATCACCGATCGCGCCGAGCTGCTCTCGGAGGTGCTCGGGGTGGCCGAGTCGGCGCACCGCCGTCTGGTGTCCTCGGGACGGGCGGCGCGCACGGTGACGATCAAGGTGCGCGACTCCGACTTCACCACGATCAACCGGGCCGAGACCTTCACCTCGGCGACCAGCGATTTCGGCGCGCTGTCCGCCGCCGCGCGGCGGCTGCTGCCGATCGCGGTCCCGCCCGGGACGCCGGTGCGACTGGTCGGGGTGTCCTACTCCGGGCTGGCGACCTCCGAGCAGGAGCCGCTCTTCGACAACCCCGCTGACCAGGCCGAACCCACCGAACCGGCACCGCAACCGGTCGCCCGGCCCACCCCGGAGCCGGAGGTCCGGCAGTGGCGGGCAGGCGACGACCTGGTGCACGCCGAGCACGGGCACGGCTGGGTGCAGGGCGCCGGGCACGGCCGGGTCACGGTGCGCTTCGAGACCGCCGCCACCGGGCGCGGGGTGGCCCGCACCTTCGCCATCGACGACCCGCAGCTCACCGCAGCAGATCCGCTGGACAGCCTCGGCTGGTGATCCGAGCCCGCCTTTAATCCTGGTTTTTGATCTTTTGCTTGGATTCGCCGCCAGGCGAATAGCCCACCCTCGAAGCTTGCACCGCCGCGGGTTCTCAGCGTTCGCCTGGCGAGGACGGCCCGGCTGCCGTGTATTGGCATACATAAAGTCGGGCACCCGGAGTCCAGGCGGGCGCTGAGGTTCCGCTACCCGCACCGCCACGCAAAACGAGAGCTTCAGACAGGAACTTGGTCAGCGCAGGTTGGCCCAGGCGTAGGTGATCATCGCTTCGCGGAGGTACGCGGCCATGCCCTTGGGCTTGCGGCGCTCGATGCGGCGGCGGAACTTCGGCTGGTTCACGTACAGCTCCGCCAGCCGCAGGTAGGAGGCGCGGTCCGGGGTCCAGAAGTTGCGGATCCAGCGGCAGTGCTCGCCGACGACCTGCTGGGTGCGGGGATCGTTGCTGGGCACGCCGGTGGCGAACAGCTCGGCGATGCTGGAGCTGATCCGCTGCCAGTCCTGACCGATCCGCCGCGCGATCTCCTGCCGCTGCTGGGGGGAGACGGGGCCGTTGACGCCCGCAGGCGTCATGTTCCCGATCAGAGCCGTGCCGTCCTCGACGGCTTCGGCCTCCTCCAGACCGGGGCTCCCAAACACGTTGTTCGGCTGCACGGCGTCCCTTCCTCCAACTCCCCGCGCGGGTACGGCGCACTCCGATAGAGCACAGACAGTGATCATCGCTGCACGATTTCGCTAACGATGTTCATCTGCCCGTGGCACATTAACGGAGCCTTTCGGGCACCGCGCGTGATTGGGGAGAACCGCTACCAGCCTGTGACGCCGATCAACTCCGCTGGTCGGAGTCCTCGGGATCGTCGGGTTCCGGCCGCGCGGGCGGCGCGAGGAACACCACACCCTTGTCGAGGTCCAGGGGGCCGCCGGGGTCGTGCCCCTTCGAGATGCCGGTCTCGTCGCCCTCGTGCTTCAACTTGCGCCCGGGAAGGAGTTCGCCGTAGGAGGCCATGCCCCCACGGTAGCCGCGAACCACCGGCCCCGGCCTGCGAAATCCGGGGCCGGTGGTGCGCGCGGATCAGCAGTGCGACTTGTAGAAGTGCTGCGCCTGCTGGTCCATGTCCTCGCGGGTGATGGCGATCATCTCGGTCTTGGTCTCGCGCTCGACCTGCTGGCCCTTGATCGCCGCGATCGCCCGCTTGACGCCCTCCTGGCCGATCTTGGCCGGGTCCTGGGCGATGAGCGCCTGGACGCGGCCGTTGCGCAGGTCGTCGACCTGCTTGGGGCTGGCGTCGAAGCCGACCAGCTGGACCTGGCCGGACTTGCCGGCGTTGGACAGCGCGGTCGCCGCGCCCTCACCGGTGTTGAGGTTGGTGCCGAACACGCCCACCAGGTCCGGGTTCGCGGCCAGCGTCGAGGACACGATCTGGGCCGCGGTCGCCGGTTCGTTCTCGGTGTACTGGGTGGGCAGCAGCTTCAGGTTCGGGTGCTTGGCGATCTCCTCCTCGAAGCCCTTGGCGCGCTCGTCGGTGGTGGAGGTGCCCGCCTTGGTGTTCAGCGCCAGCACCGAACCGGGCTTGTCGCCGACCAGCCGGGCCAGGGTCTGCGCGGCGAGCTGGCCGCCCGCGTAGTTGTCGGAGGACAGCGAGGTGACCGCGATGGAGCGGTCGTCGAGCGCGGTGTCGACCTCGACGACCTGGATGCCATTGCTCTTGGCCTGCTGCAGCGGCGCGGCCAGTGCCTTGTCGTCGGTCGGGGCGATGATCACCGCACCGGGCTTGCTGCTGACGATGCCGCCCAGGATCTGCGACTGCTCGGCCTGCTCGAACTTCTCCGGGGCCTGCGTGTTGAGCCGGTAGCCGGCCTTGGTGGCTTCATCTTTGGCCGCGCACTCGATCGAGACGTAGAACGGTTCGCCGCGCATCCCGGTGATCAGCGCGAGGTTCTTGTTGTTCGGGTCGGTCTGGCCGCCGCCGGTGTCACCGATCTGGCCGGACCCGCAGCCCGCCAGCAGCAGTGCCGCACCCACCGCGAGCACCGTCTTGCACGTTCTCATCCGAAATCACCCTCCACACGCCGTTGTGCCGGTTTGGTCGGAAGTGGCATACATAAGGGTTGGCACCCGGAGTCCAGGCGGGCGCTGAGGTTCCGCTACCCGCACCGCTATTCAAATTGAGTTCGTCAGACAGTTTTCTCAGCGGTTGTTGCGCGCCCGCCGTCGTCGCTGGTCCAGCCACACGGCGATGACCAGCACCGCGCCCACCGCGATGGGCTGCCAGAACGGCCGCACGCCCGCCATCACGAACCCGGCGTCGAGCACCGCCGGGATGAACACGCCGATCACGCTGCCCAGCACCGTGCCGATGCCGCCGAACAGGCTGGTGCCGCCCAGCACGACCGCCGCGATCGCGTTGAGGTTGTCGTTGCTGTGGCCGCTGATCGTGGTGGTGCCGAAGTAGGCCAGCGACATGAACCCGGCCAGCCCGGCCAGCACCCCGGTCAGGGTGTAGACGGCGATGAGGTGCCGGGTGACCTTGATGCCGCTGCGCCGGGCGGCTTCGGCGTTCGAGCCGATCGCGTAGGTGTAGCGGCCGAAGGTCGTGGTGTGCAGCAGCCAGATCGCCAGCAGCGTGACCACCGCGGCAAGGATCACCAGGTTCGGCACGATCCCGAGCGAGGTGCCGGTGCCGAGCGTGCGGCGCAGCGCGTTGGGCACGGTGCGCACGTCGACGCCGTTGGTGAGCAGCTGCGCGGCACCGAGTGCCGCCCCGAACGAGCCCAGCGTGACGATCAGCGCGGGCACCCGGGCCACCGCCACCAGCACGCCGTTGAGCACGCCCCACAGCGCGCCGCCGATCAGCGCCACGACCAGGCCGATGGCGATCACGCCCCAGCTCGCGCCGGTGGCGTCGCCGCCGCTGAGCCCTTCCATCGTCATCGCGGAGACGACGCCGGAGAACACCAGCACCGAGCCCACCGACAGGTCGATGCCGGAGGTGATGATCACGAACGTCATGCCGACCGCGAGCATCAGCAGGGGAGCGGCCTGCACCAGCAGGTTCTGCGCGTTGAACAGGGTGGGGAACGCGTCCGGGCGCAGCGCGCTGAACAGCGCGCACAGCGCGAGCAGCACCAGACCGGTCCACAGCGTGTTGGAGGAGGCCAGCTTCGCGCCGAGGCCCTTGCCCTGCGGCGCGAGCCCGCCGTCCACTTCGGACTTCCGGGTTTCCTGCTGGGTGGCCATCAGCTCGCGTCCTCCTGCGACAGCGCGCCGGTCATCGCACCGACGAGGTCCTCCAAGGTCGCTTCGGCGGCGTCGAACCGCGCGACCCGGCTGCCGAGGCGCAGCACCTCGACCCGGTCCGCCACCGACAGCACTTCGGGCATGTTGTGGCTGATCAGCACCACTGCGATGCCGGTGTCGCGGACCCGGCGCACCACCTCCAGCACGCGTTCGCGCTGCACGACGCCCAACGCGGCGGTCGGCTCGTCCATGAACACCAGCTTGTCGGCCCACGCCACCGACCGGGCCACCGCGACGCTCTGCCGCTGACCGCCGGACAGCGACCCGATCGGCACGCTCAGGTCCGGCAGCGACACCCCGAACTTGGCGAACTGCTCGGCGGCCTGCGCCCGCATCCCCGCCTTGTCCAGCATGCCGAGCTTGCCCAGCAGCCCCGGCCGCCGCAGCTCCCGACCGAGGAACAGGTTCGCCGCCGGATCCAGGTCCGGGGCGACCGCGAGGTCCTGGTAGGCGGTCTCGATGCCGTGCGCGCGGGCGGTGGTGGGGGAGTCCAGCACCACCGGTTCACCTGCGACCCGGATCTCCCCGGAATCCGGTTGTTCCACCCCGGAGAGGCATTTGACCAGTGTGGACTTGCCGGCCCCGTTGTCACCGATGAGCGCGACGACTTCGCCGGGGTGGACGGTGAACGAGGCGCCGCGCAGCGCTTCCACGCCGCCGTAGCGCTTGACCAGGTCGCGGGCTTCCAGCAGTGGTTCGGTCATATCCGGCTCCCTGCGGACGGTGGGCGGCAGTGCACCGCGGTCAGATCGCCCTCGAGCTGCGCGGCCCCGGCTGCGTGCGGGACCACCGCGGTGGTCCCGCGTCGCAGTTCGAGGTCGCTCCCGTCGTCGGAGCGGAGTTTCCCGCTGCCGTCCAACACGATCAGCACCCCGAAGGAAGGTTCAAGCTCGACCGAGCCGTGCAGGCGATCAGCGCGGAAGAAGGGTTCGGCGTCCTCGGCCAGCAGCCCGACCCGTGCCGCGTCCTGGTCCGCGGTGCGCTTGATCAGCGAGGTCAGCACGGCGTCGTCGAAACCGCTGCGGTTGAGGGTCTGCAGCGCGGTCCGCTGGTCCATGCCGAGGAACGCGCTCTCGGCGTCGGACAGGAAGCCCTGCCACTCCAACGTGACGGAGAAGTCCGTCGGCTGCTGCAGCTCGACGATGAACACGCCCTCACCGATCGCGTGCGGGGTGCCGGCGGGCACGTGCACGGTGTCGCCGGGGCGCACCGGGATCTCGTTCAGCGACCCTAGCAGAGCGGAGGAGTCCTGGGTGCTCACCCAGCGCTCGACCACCTCGGGCGCCACGTCGTCCCGGAAACCCAGGTACACCACGGGATTCGGGCCGCTGGTGCCGACCACGATCCACGCCTCGGTCTTGCCGAACCGCGAACCCAGGTGCTGCTGGGCGAACCGGTCCGACGGGTGGCAGTGCACCGGCAGCCGCTGCCCGGCGTCGAGCAGCTTGACCAGCAGCGCGGTGCTGTCGCCGAACTCGGCGACGTGCTCGGCACCCAGCCACTGCTCGGGCGCCTCGTGCACCGCGTCGCGCAGCCAACGCCCGTCGGGCAGCCGCGACAGCCCCGACTCGGACTGCCCGAACCGCGTCGTGGTGGACCCGACCCAGTCCTCCGGGCCGAACGCGCGATCGTCACCGCCGCCGCGCAGCGCCGCGATGGACGCGCCACCGCGGTAGAACTGCTGCGGTTGGTTGGCGGGCAGGACGATCGCCCGCACCGACTGGTCATCGTGGACAGAACTCAACGTGCAACCTCTCCAGAACCTCGGGCCAGCAGCCGAGTGGGGACGACGATGCGGCGTGGTGCGGTGCGGTCGCCGTCGAGCCGCGAGAACAGCAGCTCGGCGGCCGACCGGCCCAGCGCCGTCGTTTCGTGGGTGACGACCGTGATCGGCGGATCCAGCAGATCGGCCAGCTCGAAGTCGTCGAAACCCACCAGCGCCGGGCGGTCGGCCCGCCCGGCCAGGGCGCGCAGCGCTTGGATGGTGATCCGGTTGTTGCCGGTCACCAGCGCGGTCGCGCGCCGCAGGGTGGTGCTCAGCGCCTCGGCCACCGACTCGTCGGTGTGCGGGCCCATCAGCACCAGGTCGGATTCGAACGGCACCCCCGCCCGCGCGCAGCCCTCGCGGAACCCGCGCAGCCGCTCGGCGGCGGTGTGGATCTCGGGGGCGTCGCCCAGGAACGCGATCTGCCGGTGCCCGTGCTCGGCGAGGTGCTGCGCGGCGAGCGCGGTGCCGCCGGAGTTGTCGATGAGCACGGCGTCGGCGTCGAGGTTGCCGGGCGGGCGGTCCACGAACACCACCGGCGTGCCCGCGTTGATCTCGTGCGCGATGTAGCCGTGCTGGTGACCGGCGGGGACGACGATCAGCCCGTCGACGCGGCGGGCGCAGAACTCCAGCACCAGCTCGCGCTCCCGCGCCGGGTCCTCGTCGGACGAACCGGTCAGCACCTGCTTGCCGCGGGTCCGGGCGACTTCCTCCACCGCGCGGGTCAGCACCGAGTAGAAGGGGTTCGCGAGGTCCTCCAGGACCAGGCCCAGCGTGCCGGTCCCGGTGCCGCGCCGGAGGTTGCGGGCGCTGAGGTTGCGCCGGAAGCCCAGCTGGTCGATCGCGGACAGCACGCGTTCCGCCGTGGCCGGGGTGACGCCGCTCTCGGCGTTGACGACCCGCGACACGGTTTTGATGCTCACGCCGGCCAGCCGCGCCACGTCGCTCATCGTGGCGCGCCGGACGTTCCCGGAGTCAGACAACGTTGTCATGGCGTGCGGCATTGCACCCCACCCCGCCGACCGCTGTCAATCCCGCCGCACGCCAATGCCTCCACCCGGCCCCGCAGCGCCAGCCGATCGGCCCAACCGGTCCGTTGACAAGGTTGTCCGGATGGCGGCTGGTTACGCTGGGGGAATGGCTGATCATGTGCAGGTCGTGACCACGACCGACTCCGAGGAGTCCGCCGCCGAGCTGGCGCGCGGCGTCGTCGAGGCCGCGCTGGGCGCCTGCGTGCAGGTCGTGCCGATCCGCAGCTTCTACGTCTGGGAGGGCGCGGCGCAGGACGACCCGGAGTGGCAGCTGCAGATCAAGACCTCCGCGGCCCGGCTGCCCGCGCTCGTCGAGCACCTGAAGGCCGTGCACGGCTACGACGTCCCGGAGATCATCGCCACCCCGATCATCGGGGGGAATCCCGACTACCTGTCCTGGGTGGACGACCAGACCCGCGCTTAGCGGCACCGGCGGCCGGGTGAGGCGCGTCACCGGGCACACTCGCAGGAAGTGCCGTTCTAGACGGAAGTGGGGTCGACGTGCCGCGGACTCATGCCGGTTGGTTCCGGTTGGTGGCGATCGCCGAAGCGTTCTCGTGGGTGGGGCTGCTGGCGGCGATGGCGTTCAAGTACGGCCTGGACATGCCGGCCGGCGTGACGGTGATGGGCTGGATCCACGGCGCGATCTTCACCGCCTACGTGGTGACCTGCCTGGTCGTCTTCAGCCCGTTCCGCTGGCGCTTCTGGGTGCTGGTCCTGGCGCTGGTCGCCTCGGTCCCGCCCCTGGCAACGGTGTGGTTCGAGCGCTGGGCCAACCGCCGAGGCCTCCTCACCGAGTCCGACTCCGAAGACCCCACCTTCTGGGGCAAGGTCCGCTACGCCTTCCGCGAGCTCAACTAGGCGTACGTACTCCGCAAGCGGCGCGAGCCGCGACCCGCTCCGTCACGCAGAACGAGGTTGGAAAACATCGTCAGAAGTCGCCGGCGGCGTGGCGGACCTTGCCCAGCAGTTCGGTGAGCTGCTGGGTCTGGCGTTCGGTGATGCCGCGCAGGCCGAAGTCGATCTCGTTGACGGACTCGGTGGCCTTCTTCATCAGGTCCCGGCCGTCCTCGGTGATCTCGACCAGGGTGGTGCGCCGGTCGGTGGGGTGCGGCATCCGCCGCACCAGGCTGTCCTGCTCGAGCCGGTCGACGATGTTGGTGACGCTGGTCGGGTGCAGCTGGAGCCGGTCGCCCATGACCCGCATCGGCAGGCTGCCGCGCCGCGAGAAGGTCAGCAGCACCAGCGCCTCGTAGCGGGCGAACGTCAGGTTGTGCGGCCGGAGCGCGTTGTCGACCGCGGACTGCAGGATCTGCTGCACCCTCATCACGCTGGTGACCGCGGCCATCGTCGTCGACGGGCCTACCCGTTCGGCCCAGATCTCGGCCGCGCGGGCGATGGGGTCGAAGGGCAGCGGGCTACGGGTGCTCATGGTGTTCGACGCTAGCAGCGGTTTCCCGTCCGGTCGTGGGCTGTGGTGCCGTGGGCGGGGGAATCGGCGACAGTGGTTGCGTTGGTGGCGCATGATCACAGCGCCCGGTGGCACCGGTCGCCGGGCAGGAGAACGGAGGAGCAGACGTGCTGGTGGCGTTCAGCGTGGCCCCGAGCGGGGTCGGTGAGAGCGACAGCGTCAGCGAAGCGGTGGCGGCTGCGGTGAAGGTGGTCCGGGAGTCCGGCCTGCCGCACGAGACGACCTCGATGTTCACCACGATCGAGGGCGAGTGGGACGAGGTCATGGACGTGGTGAAGCGGGCCACCGAGGCAGCGTCGGCCGGAGCCCCGCGCACCAGCCTGGTGCTCAAGGCCGACATCCGGCCGGGCCACACCGGCCAGCTGAAGGCGAAGGTGGAGCGGGTCGAGAACCACCTGCGGGAGCAGTGACGCAATACATGAGGCCGGGCACCCGCAGTCCAGGCGGGCGCTGAGGTTCCGCTACCCGCACCGCTACGCAGAACAAGCGAAGACAAGAAAAACCGGGGCGGTGTCGGCATCGACACCGCCCCGGTCTTTTTCAGCTCGCTGGCTGCGACAACCCTCAGAGCTTCGGGTGGTCGACGACCGGCGCGTTGAGGCAGTTGTTCGCCTGCGGCGACAGGATCGGGACGACGACGCCGATGGCGGCACCAACGTTGTTGCCGCACGCCTGCACCGGAACGGCGCTGATGTTGTTGTCGTCGACGGCGTTGATGCCGTTGTTGTCGGCGCTGTCCGCGAACGCGGCGGTGCCCAGGGTCACGACGCCGAGAGCGGCGGCACCGGCGACACCGGCAACACGGGTAGCAATACGCACTGTTTCGTACCTCTCGTCGAACTACTTTCAGGAGGTCCACCAAACGGAGGCCCCGAAGGCCCGCGCGAGACCATCAGTCCTCGCGGGCTCTGCCATGTCCTTCGGTGGTGAAACCGGCGGAACTTGAGAGTTCTTGAGCGGCTTCCACTCCATAGAGGGAAGTTGTTCACTGTTTCGAGTTGATCTGCGGAGTTCACGGCGTGTCTGGCTTGGCCAGGCGGTGTCGCCACCCGTCGAACATCGACCGCCCTGCCGCCGCCCGCCTGGTGGAACGTGTCAGGATGGGGGTGTGACGAGGCCGGATCCACGCCAGAACGCAGCAGCAATGTCCGCCGCGATGGCGGGCGCAGTCGACTTGTCGGCCCTGAAGAACCGGGCCGAGGCCAACGCTCGCGCAGCCGCGCAGCCGCCCGCCGCCGCTGGCGAAGGTGGTGCCGCGCCCGCGAGCGCAGCGGTCATCGACGTCACCGAGGCCAACTTCCAGGACGAGGTCGTCGAGCGCTCCCTGCAGGTTCCGGTGGTCGTCGACCTGTGGGCGACCTGGTGCGGACCGTGCAAGCAGCTCTCCCCGGTGCTCGAGCGCCTGGCCCAGGAGGGCGGTGGTTCGTGGGTGCTGGCGAAGGTCGACGTCGACGCCAACCCGCGGATCGCGCAGCTCTTCCAGGTGCAGTCGGTGCCGATGGTCATCGCGATCGCCGGCGGGCAGCCGGTGGACGCGTTCAACGGCGCGCTCCCGGAACCGCAGATCCGCCAGTGGATCACCGAGCTGCTCAACGCCCTGCGCGACCAGATGCCCGGCATCCGCGCCGCGGAGCAGGGCGGTGCGGCCGAGCCGGTCGAGGAGCCCGAGGACCCGCGGTTCACCGCCGCTGAGGACGCGCTGGAGCGCGGCGACTACGCCGCCGCCGAGGACGCGTACCAGAAGATCCTGGACGCCGAGCCGAACAACGAGCTGGCCAAGGCCGCGCTCGCGCAGGTCCGGTTCTCCGCGCGCGCCGAGCAGGCCGACCCGACCGCGATCGAGCGGGCCGACGCCGCCCCCGAGGACATCGACGCCCAGCTGGCCGCGTCCGACGCCGAGCTGGCCATCGGCAAGGTCGAAGAGGCCTTCAGCCGGCTGATCCAGACGGTCAAGCGCACTTCGGGCGACGAGCGCGACCGCGTCCGCCGCCACCTCGTCGAGTCCTTCGAGGTCTTCCCGGAGGGCGACGAGCGGGTCAGCGCCGCCCGCCGGGCCCTGGCCAGCGCCCTGTTCTGAGCCTCCCGACAGCGGCC
>NZ_JBEOVY010000265.1:0-11200 GCF_040295745.1 Saccharopolyspora sp. NPDC002686 | reverse complement strand
TTGAAACGGGCGACGTCGCCGTCCATCCCGACCAGCTGCGGGACCTCTTCGATGCCTTCCGGCCACTTGAAGTCCATCGGTGCGGTGCGGTAGGTCCCAACGCCGAGAGCCGGTGCGGCACGCGGGCGCTGAAGCTGACGCTGTCCCCGGCCCGCAAGGTCGTCGCGCCCTGCTCGAAGTCCACGTGCAACTGGCCGCTGAGCACGTAGAGCCAGTCGTGGCCCTCGTGCTTGACCGGCCGAACACCTTCGCTGGTCGGGGAAATCCGGTAGCGCGCGGCGTAGAGGCCGGGGATCACGGCTCGCGGCGTCAGCACCTGCAACGCCATGCCGTCGGTGTCGACCGTCGGAACCTCGTTGCCGCGCAACACCATCGCCGCCGGGCCCGGCTTGCAGTCGGTGAACAGCTGCGACAGCCCGACGTCCAGCGCGGTCGCCACCTGCGCCAGCACGTCCAGCGACGGCATCGCCTCGCCCTGCTCGATGTTGACCAGCTGCGTCACGTCGAGCGCCGCCCGGTCCGCCAGCTCGCCCTGGTCGAGGCCCTGCGCCGCCCGCAACCGGCGGATCCGGTCGCCTAGCCCGGCGAGGGCGAGAGCACGCGTGCTACCAGGGGTATCGGACACGTGACCCACCATAAGTCGCGTCCGGTGGATTCGCTGCGATCGCGCGTGTGCCCCGAGCGCTCGGCGGGTAGCCGAGTTCGGCAAGGGGGGTGGTGGTGATGCGAGCCCAGGAGACCGTGCAACGCCTGCTGGACGACGAGGGCAGCACGCTCGCCGCCCGAGCCGGGATCAACCTGGAGAACAAGCCCGCACCGCTGTACCGGTTGCTGGTGCTGGTGACGCTGCTGTCGGCGCGGATCAAGGCGGAGCTGGCGGTGTCGGCGGCGCGCGAGCTCGCCGAGTTCGGCACTGCGCAGAAGATGTGCGACGCGACCTGGCAGCAGCGCGTGGACGCGCTCGACCGCGGGCACTACGTCCGGTACGACGAGAGCACGTCGACCGCCCTCGGGAAAGGCGCGCAGCTGCTCATCGACCGGTACCACGGCGATCTGCGCCGGATGCGCGCGAAGGCCGACGGGGATCTGGACGTGCTGCGGGAACTGCTCACCGAAGTACCGCGCATCGGCCCGGTCGGGGCGGACGTCTTCTGCCGCGAAGTGCAGCTGGTGTGGCCGGAGATCCGGCCGTTCTTCGACGAGAAAGCGCTGGCCGGGGCGCGAAAGCTGGGCCTGCGGGCCGATCCCGACGCCCTCGCCGAGCTCGTCGAGGGCCACGACCTGGCCCGGCTCGCGACCGCGCTCGCGATGACCTCGTGAGCGGCGATGGTGGTTCTAACGACCATCGCCGCTCACGCGAACGTCACTTGGGTTCGAGGACCTCGCGGCCGCCGAGGAACGGGCGCAGCGCCACCGGGACGCGGACCGAACCGTCGGGCTGCTGGTGGTTCTCCAGGATCGCCACGATCCAGCGGGTGGTGGCCAGCGTGCCGTTGAGGGTCGCCGCGATCTGGGTGCGGCCCTCCTCGTCGCGGTAGCGGGTGTTGAGCCGCCGCGCCTGGAACGTGGTGCAGTTCGAGGTGGAGGTCAGCTCGCGGTAGGTCTGCTGGCTGGGCACCCAGGCCTCGCAGTCGAACTTGCGGGCCGCGCTGGCACCGAGGTCACCGGCCGCCGTGTCGATCACCCGGTAGGGCACCTCGATCTTGGCCAGCATGTCCTCTTCCCAGGCCAGCAGGCGCTGGTGCTCCTCCCGGGCGTCCTCTTCCCGGCAGTAGACGAACATCTCCAGCTTGTTGAACTGGTGCACGCGGATGATGCCGCGGGTGTCCTTGCCGTAGGAGCCCGCTTCGCGGCGGAAGCAGGTCGACCAGCCCGCGTAGCGCAGCGGACCGTCGGAGAAGTCCAGGATCTCGCCCGAGTGGTAGCCGGCCAGCGGCACCTCGGAGGTGCCGACCAGGTACAGGTCGTCCTCCTCCAGGCGGTAGACCTCGGTGGAGTGCGCGCCGAGGAACCCGGTGCCGTCCATGATCTCCGGGCGGACCAGCACCGGCGGCACGACCAGGCTGAACCCGCTGGCGGTGGCCTGCGCGGCGGCCATGTTCAGCAGCGCCAGCTCCAGCTGGGCGCCGATGCCGGTGAGGAAGTAGAAGCGGGCGCCGGACACCTTCGCGCCGCGCTCCATGTCGAAGGCGCCGAGCGCGGTGCCCAGCTCGACGTGGTCCTTGACCTCGAAGTCGAACTCGCGCGGCACGCCGACGTGCTTGAGCACGGCGTAGTCGTCCTCGCCGCCCGGCGGGACGTCGGGCTCGACGATGTTCTGGACGGCCTTCTGGGTCCGCAGCAGCTCGTCGTCGGCCTCCGACTGCGCGGCCTCGGCCTCCTTGACCTGCGCGGAGAGCTCCTTGGCGTGGGCCAGCAGCGCGTCGCGCTCCTCGCCCTTGGCCTTGCCGACCTTCTTGCCGAGCTGCTTCTGCTCGGCGCGCAGGTTGTCCGCGCGGGACACCGCGGACCTGCGACGCTCGTCGGCGGACAGCAGCGCGTCCACCAGGGACGCGTCTTCACCCCGTGCGCGCTGCGATGCGCGCACGGCTTCCGGATCATCGCGTAGCGTCTTCAGGTCGATCACAGCTGGTCAGCGTAGTCCTCGCGGTGAACTCACAGGTTCGCAGGGGGGTGCGTGCCCGGGCGGTGCGCGAACGCCCAGGTGCTGCGCAGGTGGGGCGGCGGGTGATAGGAATCGAGCTCGCTCCGCCGGTCGGCCGGGGAGCGGCTCGGCTCACCGCTTCGACCCCCGCAGCACCCTTCGGGCTACGCGGGCGAACGCGCCTGAGCGAGCCAGAAGACGACGACGCGGGGATTGCTGAGCCATGTTCGAACTCACTGGAAAAGTTGCCCTGGTGACCGGTGCCGCCTCCGGGATCGGCGCCGAGGTCGCCCGGGTGCTGGCCGCCCGCGGGGCGGTGGTCGCCGGAGCCGACCTCGCCCCGGAGGTCCCGGACGCGTGCGCGTCGGGGCACCGGGTCGACGTCTCCGACCCGGAGTCGGTGCAGAACTGCGTGCAGGACGTGGTGGACCGGCACGGCCGGATCGACGTGCTGGTCAACTCCGCCGGCATCGTGCGCCTCGCGCCCGCCACCGACATCGGGGTGCAGGACTGGCAGCTGACCCTGAACGTCAACCTCACCGGCAGCTTCCTGATGGCCCAGGCGGTCGGCCGCGGCATGGTCGAGCAGGGCGGCGGCCGGATCATCAACCTCGCCTCGCAGGCCGCCAGCGTCGGCCTGGACCAGCACGTCGCCTACTGCGCGTCGAAGGCCGGGATCATGGGCATGACCCGCACCCTGGCCCTGGAGTGGGGACCCAGCGGCGTGACCGTGAACGCCGTCTCGCCGACGGTGGTGCTCACCGAGCTCGGCCGCGCGGCCTGGGACAACCCGAAGGGCGACGCGCACCGCGCTGAGATCCCGGCCGGGCGGTTCGCCGAGCCGGAGGAGATCGCGGCCGCGGTGACCTACCTCGCTTCGGACGAAGCGGCCATGGTCAACGGGACCGAGCTGAAGGTGGACGGCGGGTTCACCATCCGCTGAGCCCGCGGGATGCCGCCTCGCCCGGCGGCATCCCCCGTTCAGCTCTCCGGGATGCGGTGCGGGACGAAGGCCGCGCCGTCGTCGGTGATCAGACCTGCCGTCTCGCGGATGCCGAGGCCCGCGGAGGAGTCGCCGACCACCCAGGCGCCGAGCGCCGGGCGCATCCCGTCGAACTCCGGCAGCGGGTCGAACGCCTGGTAGACGTAGCCCTCCTCGCCGTAGATCCCGGCGGTCTCGGTCTCCCAACCCGGCGCGACGACGCTGATGTTGTTGCCCTCGCGGCCCAGCCGGGGCTTGCGGACGTACTCGGTGAGCAGGCCCGGCTGGTCCAGGAACGTCGGCAGCAGGTTCGGGTGCCCGGGGTGCATCTCCCACAGGACCGCCAGCAGCGCCTTGTTGGACAGCAGCATCTTCCACAGCGGCTCGACCCACTGGGTGGCCGGCAGCGTGTCGACCGCGTGCTTGCCGAAGTCGTCGTCGACCATCCACTCCCAGGGGTAGATCTTGACGACGGAGTTCATCGGCGCCTCTTCGAGGTCGACGAAGCGCTCCAGCAGGCTGTCCCAGCCGATCTCCTCGATGGCCAGGCCGACGGTGTCCAGGCCCGCCTCCGCCGCGGTCTCCTGCAGGTAGGCGGCGGTGATGTTGTCCTCACCGGTGGTGTCGGCCGAGGACCAGGTGAAGTGCACCTCGTTGGTGGCCAGCTGGTCCTTGATCTCGCCCCAGCGCTCCACCAGCTTCTCGTGGATGGAGTTCCACTGGTCGTCGCCCTCGTGGCGCTCGGTCAGCCAGTGCCACTGCACGACCGCGGCTTCCAGCAGCGAGGTCGGGGTGTCGGCGTTGTACTCCAGCAGCTTGGCCGGGCCGGTGCCGTCGTAGCGCAGGTCGAAGCGGCCGTAGAGGTGCGGGTCGCCGCGCTTCCAGGACTCGGCGATGTGCGGCCACACCCACTCCGGGATGCCGAAGTCCTTGTAGCGCTCGGTGGTGATCACGTGGTCGACGGCGTCCAGGCACATCGAGTGCAGCAGTTCGACGTCGGCCTCCAGCGAGAGGACCTCGTCGAGGCTGAACTCGTAGTGCACGCCCTCGTCCCAGTAGGGGCGCGCCGATCCGTCGGCCGCGCGGGCGGGAGTGCCGAAGACCAGCCCCAGCTCCTCGACCTTGCTCTGCCAGTCCGGCCTGCGGTCGGTTGTCCTGCGTCGCACTCGTCAGCTCCCGGTGCTGCCGCTCTTGTTGTTGATGCCGAAGCCACCGCGCTGGATGGTCTTGCCGCTGGTGTCCTTGATCGTGGAACCGGACGGCTTGGTGAACGACGATCCGGACGCCGGCGAGCCCACCGGAGGCGCCGACACACCGGCGGGTGTGTAGGCGTAGCGGTAAGAGCTGTACTGCCCGCTGGGAATCGTGGTGCCGGGCAGGAAGATCGGCATGAAGAACATCCCGCCGCTGCCCATGTGGCCGCCGTGGGAGGTCACGTACTGCTCGTTGCAGAAGTCGTCGTTGTCCCGGACACCCGGCTGCCCGGACTGGTCCGTGGCGCAGTACTGCTCGCTGGCGCTGGCCTCGTTGCTGACCTCGGACGCCGAGTACATCGCGGCGACCAGCGCCACGACGCCGACTGTGACACCGCCGCCGATCATCAGGCGGCGGCGGTTCTGGCTCTTCTTCTCAGCGGCTTCGAGCTCGGCGCGCTCCTGCTCGGCCCGGCGCTTCTCCGCTGCGATGCGGGCGCGCTGCTCGGCCAGCGTCGGCTCGCGCGGGGTCGTGCTGTCCGGATCCTGGTACCGGATCCGCCCCTGCTGCGGTCCTGCCGTCGGCTGCTGCTCGGGCTGCGTCGGCGGGTTGGGCGGCGGCGTCCCCTCGCCCTGCTGCTCATCTGCCACTGGCTTGCCATCTTCCGTCATAGCCCCACTCCCGGAAGCAACATTACCTATCGAGATGACGCCCCCGGCAACGAATCGGTTCCGAAGCCACTGCGGGTAACCGCGCAACGCTGGTTCGAACCAGGCATGATGTCTGCGATGCCAGCGCCCGATGCACCCCCGAGCCCCAGCCGGAACAAGCCCAACACCCGGCTCGTGATGATCTGCGCCGTGATCGGTGCGCTGCTGGTCCTGGTGGTCAGCGCGCTGCTCAACTGGCCGACCGGCACGCGCAGCGCCGGCCCCGACCAGCAGGGTTCGTCGCCGGCACCGAAGGTGGTGTTCAGCGCACCGCCGGGCAGCTGCCTGAGCTGGGCCGAGGCCGACGCCTCCGACATCCGCCAGGTCACCTGCGACGAGCCTCACCTGTTCGAGGTCACCGGCACCGCCGACCTGCGCCCGCAGTTCGACGACAAGGCGCCGTTCCCGGGCACCGAGCAGTGGCAGCAGATCAAGCAGGAGCGCTGCGTGGAGGTCTCCACCGGGTTCCTGTCCGGCCGGTTCGACCCCAACGGCCGGTTCAGCGTCGGCGCGTTCACCCCGAGCGAGGAGGGCTGGGCCGACGGCGACCGGACGCTGCACTGCGGTCTCCAGCAGCCCGGACCGTCCGGCAAGCTCTACCCGATCAAGGGCAGCGCCTCGACGACCGACCAGTCCAACATCTACTCGGAAGGCCGCTGCCTGGGCATCAACGGCACCGCGGTGTGGGACCCGGTGGACTGCGCGAAGCCGCACGCGGTGGAGATCACCGGTGTGGTCAACCTCGGCGAGGAGTTCCCCGGCGGCTGGCCCGCCGAGAAGGACCAGGACCCGTTCCTGTTCACCCGGTGCGGGGAGCTGACCGGGCGCTTCGCGGGCGACCCGAACGCGGCCAAGGACAAGGGCCTGGTCATCTACTGGGACACCCTCTCGGAGGAGAGCTGGAACGCCGGATCGCGGCAGGTGAACTGCAAGGTCAGCGCGCAGCTGCCGGACGGCAGCGGACTGGCGCCGGTGACCGGCAGCATCAAGGGCGACGTGCGCGTCGGCAAGGAACCGGCGCCGCAGATCGCCGCCGGCCAGCCCGGCGCTCCCGCCACCGAACCCCGCTGAGCTGGTAGAACGAGGTCATGCCGGTGGAGATGACCCGAGCCCGGTTCGAGGAGCTCGTCGGGGACGCGCTCGACCTGCTGCCCGCGGAGTTCGCGGCCGCGATGAACAACGTCGTGGTCCTGGTCGAGGACGAGAACCCCGACGACCCGTCGCTGCTCGGCCTGTACGAGGGCATCGCGCTGACCGAGCGCGACAGCACCTACGCCGGGGTGATGCCGGACCGGATCACGATCTACCGCGACCCGCTGCTGGACATGTGCGCGGATGAGGACGAACTGGTCGACGAAGTGGCGATCACCGTGGTCCACGAAATAGCCCACCACTTCGGCATCGACGACGAGAAGCTCCACACCCTCGGCTGGGGCTGACAGTTCCGCCTCTCCGCGATTCACAGTGGTGGTTACGTTTCGGAGTGATCTCGCGGTTTCGGGGTTTCTTGTGGCTGAGTTGCGTCACGGTCCCCTGAGGTGCGGTTGGGTGGGGCTCGGGACCTGTCCGCAGGTGTCGGTGTGTCGGGGCCCGACATGCCGTGGGAGCGCAGTTTCAATTGAAACTGCGGTACAACGCGCCGGTGTGTCGGGGTCGGACGTGCCGGGGCGTGTCAGAGGGTTTCGAGGCCGTCCCAGGCGGTGCAGGTCCAGCCGGTCCGGGCGTCGGGGTCGGATTCCAGGACGATCACGCCGGTGTTCGGCAGGTACACCGCGTTCGACATCGTCCCGTCGACGTTCGCCGCCAGCGTGCACGCCGCCAACCGCAGCATCGCGCCGTGGCTGACCAGCGCCACCGCGCCGTCCCCGGAACCGTCGATCGCGCTGCGCGCTCCGGCGACGAACCGGGTCAGCGCCTCGCGACCGCTCTCCCCGCCCGGCATCGGCACGTCGAGCTCTCCGCCGTGCCACAGCCCGTAGACCTCCTCGAAGGTCCGCAGCGCCTCCCGATCGCCCCGTCGCTCCAGGTCACCGACGTAGACCTCGTGCGTGCCCTCGACGACCTCGACGGGCAGCCCGTGCCGATCCGCCAACGGCTGCGCCGTCATCTGCGCGCGAACGGCACGACTGGCGTGGATCGAGACGATCTTCTCCTCGGCCAGGCGCTCGGCGAGGTCCGCCGCCTGCTGCCGGCCGAGCTCGGTCAGGCCGGGGCCGGGCGGCAGGGTGTCGAGCACGTGGTCCACGTTGGCCGGGGTCTGCCCGTGGCGGATCAGGAGCAGCCGCAGCCCGCTGGGCGCTTCGAGTTCGAAACCGCTCATGCCAGCCTCCCCGCCCGCACGTCCTCGACCCACTGCGCCGATGCCAGGAACGCCTGCTCCGAGGCGGACGGGCGCACGCTGGCCGGCGACCGGTCGGCCTTCGGGTAGGAGCCGAGGAAGCGGACGGTGCTGCACCGGCGGCGCAGCGCGGTCAGCGCGTCGCCGATCCGCGCGTCCGCGACGTGCCCGTCGAAGTCCAGGAAGAACCGGTACTCGCCGAAGCGGTCCTTGAGCGGGCGGGACTCGATGCGGCTGAGGTTGATGCCGCGCAGCGACAGCTCGGCGAGCATGTCGGCGAGCGTGCCGACCTCGTCGCTGATCACCGCGCACAGCGAGGTGCGGTCCGCGCCGGTCGGCTCCGGCAGCTTGCCCGGGCGGCGCACCAGCAGGAACCGGGTCACCGCGTCGCGCACGTCGGCGATGCCGCCGACCAGCCGCTCCAGGGACGGGTAGTGCTCGAGGGCGACCGGCGCGGAGATCGCCGCGTCGGACTCGTCCGCCGCCACCGCCGCGGCACCCGCTGCCGTCGAGCTGGCGGCCCGGACCTCCGCGTTCGGCAGGTTCTCCGCGAGCCAGTTCCGGACCTGCGCGAGCGCGTGCGGGTGGCTGGTCACGGTGCGGATCGCGGCCAGCTCGGTGCCCGGCCGGACCAGCAGGTCGAACTGGATCGGCAGCAGGGCTTCCTGGACCGCGACCAGCGGCTCGTCCTCGGTCAGCGCGTCCAGCGTCGCGTTGACCGAGCCCTCCACCGAGTTCTCCACCGGCACTCCGGCGGCCAGCACGTCGCCTCTGCGCACCGCGGCCAAGGCCAGCGGAACGGTCTCGCAGGGCACGAGTTCGGCGTCGAAGTCCCCGGTGAGCGACCTGGTGGCTTGCTCGGTGAAGGTGCCCGCCGGGCCGAGGTACGCGATTTGTGGCACGGGCCCAGCCTAGAGAAGCCCGCCACCCGGGCCACCGTCAGGCAAGCGGCGAAGACGCTTTCGGTGGTGAACAGCCACCGCGAAGAACGACCAGCACCGGGTGGCAATGGCCGCATGCGCCGCCAGGCGCATGACCCGCGCACGCAACTCGCACCGCCGCGGGTTCTCAGCGTTCGCCTGGCGAGGACAGCTCCGACGCCGCGTATCCGCTTAATACGTCAGGAGGAGATCCCGGAGTCAGGCGGGCGCTGAGGTTCCGCTACCCGCACCGCCACGCAGACCAACCCCGTGCTCTTTGAAGCCGCCACCTCCCGAAACCTCCGAGGTGTGACCTACCCAATGCCACTCGGGGGACCTTTCCTGCGATGCTGTGTGCGTGACCGCAGATTCGGGTTGCTCGTCGGAGAGGGCGGAGCCGGAGCTGCAGCTCGTCCTCTGCGCGCTGGACGAGCCGCTCGCCGCAGCCTGGCAGGAGATCGCTGAGGACCGCGCTGGCCTCACCGTCCACCAGGGCTCCGTTCTCGACCTGTCGGTCGATGCCGTGGTGAGCCCGGCGAACTCGTACGGCTGGATGCGCGGCGGGATCGACGCCGTGTACGCGCGGACCTTCCCCGACGTGGAGGAGCAGGTGCGCAGCGCCGTGCTGGCCTACCACGGCGGCGAGCTGCCGGTCGGCGAAGCGCTGCTGGTGCCCACGGGGGCGCCGAACCCGATCTGGCTGATCAGCGCACCCACCATGCGGGAACCCGGTGAGCGCTTGCCCGCCGACACCGTGCACCCCTACCTGGCGGCGCGCGCGGTGCTGCGGCTGTGGGCCAGCGCGGTGCTGGAGAACGGCGCGCTGGTGCGGCAGGTGGTGCGGTCGGTCGCCATGCCCGGTCTGGGCACCGGTATCGGCGGGGTCGAGCCGGAGCTGTGCGCGCGGCAGATCGCCGCCGCCTGGGACGAGGTGTTCGCCCACGCCGATCGGTTCTGACGATCAAGCGGAACCCGGCGGCAATGAGTACCGTCGGGCGCACCGGCTGACCACCGAGGAGGTTCTCCGATGCTGATTCGCCGTTTGGCCCGCCCGATGCTCGCCGCGGTGTTCGTCTACGGCGGGATCGGGGCGCTGCGCGATGCGCCGAACCACGCCAAAGCGGCGGCCCCGCTGCTGGAGAAGGCCACCGGCCCGATCAAGGACTCGCTGCCGGAGCAGTTCCCCACCAACCCGGAAACGCTGGTGCGCATCGACGGCGCGGTCAAGGTCGGGGCGGGCGCGATGCTGGCGCTCGGCAAGTTCCCGCGGCTGGCGTCGCTGCTGCTGGCAGGCAGCATCGTGCCGACGACGCTGGCGGCGCACGCGTACTGGGAGATCGACGACCAGCAGGAGCGCGCCAACCAGCAGGTCCACTTCCTGAAGAACGTCGGCCTGCTCGGCGGGCTGCTGCTGACCGCGGTGGACACCGGCGGCAAGCCGTCGGTCAAGTACCGGGCCAAGCGCCGTGCCCGCAAGGCCAAGCGCCGCGCGCGGAAGGTCGCCGGGAAGACCCACGAGACCATCGGCGCGGCCAAGGGCGTGGCGAAGATCAAGAAATAGCAGCGGATTCGACCCTCCGCGCACCTTTCGCCCGAGACGTACGTAGCGTGGGTGTGTGTCCGTGAGCGTGCTGCTAGTCGATGATCATGAGGTGGTCCGGCGCGGTCTGCGCGACCTGCTGGACACCGAGGAGGACGTCGCGATCGTCGCCGAGGCCGGTGGCGTCGGCGAGGCCTTGGTGCGCGCGCAGGCGACCGGGCCGGACGTCGCGGTCATCGACATGCGATTGCCCGACGGCGACGGCCTGGAGCTGTGCCGACGGCTCCGCGAGCTGCCGGATCCGCCGTACTGCCTGGTGCTGACCGCGTTCGACGACGAGGCCGCGCTGGTCGGGGCGATCAACGCCGGGGCGTCGGGTTACCTGCTCAAGCAGGTCCGCGGCCAGGACCTGGTCAACGCGGTCCGCGAGGTGGCGGCGGGCCGGTCGCTGCTGGACCCGATCACCACCGGGCGGGTGCTGGCCCGGCTGCGCCAGTCCGCCAACCCGGAGCAGGACGAGCTCGCGGCGCTGACCGAGCGGGAGCGCCGGGTGCTGGAGCTGATCGGCGAGGGGCTGACCAACCGGCAGATCGCCGAGCAGCTGTTCCTGGCCGAGAAGACGGTGAAGAACTACGTGACCTCGGTGCTGGCGAAGCTGGGCATGGAGCGCCGGACCCAGGCCGCCGCCTGGGTCGCCCGCCGCCAGGGCCAGCTCTGACCGGTCGCCCGGTGCGGTGACCCCCTCCCGCAGTTTCAATTGAAACTGTGCTCCGCCGTGCCTGGGATTTACAGTTTCAATTGAAACTGCACACCCGGGCGTGTCGGGACCCGGCGTGTCGGGACCTGTGGACAACCCGGGTCACCTGTGGAGA
>NZ_JBEOVY010000264.1:0-11227 GCF_040295745.1 Saccharopolyspora sp. NPDC002686 | reverse complement strand
ATCCAGCCACCGGGCCCGGGCCCTCCCGCGCCGGGCCAATACGCCGGCCTCGTACGGGGCTGGATCCGGGAGGGGCGGCGCCCGGCACGGCGCGCCCCCCCCCGGCAGCCGCAGCGCAACCGACTGCGAAGTCGACGTCCCGGGTCAGCCTGGACTCGTGACGGCTTTGCCGGTGCGCACGGGTCTCGGCTCGCCGAGCCGCGAGCGGTCCCGGAGAAGGAGCAGCGAGGCGGGCTGAAAGTCCCAATCTTCGTCTGCACCCCTTGTGATACCGGGCAGTGGCCAGCACGGTCTCTGTTGAGGCTGACCCGGGTAAACGGGAGCGGAGTGGTCCTAGCGAGGCGTTGGGGTCTTGACTGGGATCAGGGAAACGGATACGGATGACCGGCGGGGGCATCCGCGTCGAACGTGCGACGGGGCGCCCCACAGCGCTGCATGAGGTGCGGGGCGCCCCGACTTGCGCCGTTCCTCTGAGCCAACGGCACGTGACCGAGCACAGCGGAACAACTACGTGGGCCCGCCACATCGGGCCCTACGTCCTGGACGGGGAGCGGTCCAGGACGTAACGCGAAGAGGGAACGTCAACAAGACTCCTCGCGTGTGCGCAACATAGACCGTCTGGGGGAACAAACGCACATTTGCATTACCACGAACGAGGTGGTAACAGGCAGCGGCCTTGCTCTGGGCTGGGTGGGATCTCGGGCGAGGTCGGTCGACAGGAGCCCTAGCCTCGCCAGCCTGCGGGGCGCGCCCCGGCCCGCCGCCCGTTCCTGTGTATGGCCAGGCGTTGGGGTCCACCGGTCTGGTCCCCGAGCAGTGAGCGCCGGGCCGGATCTATTGACGCACGGCGTCGCCGGCGTCCTCCAGGTACCACTGGTGCGGCGCGATCAGGTCGCTGATGGCCGGTTCGGGACCCCATGAACCGGGGTCGTACCCCTGCAGCGGCGGCGGATTCTCGAGCAGCGGAGTCGACGCCTCCCAGATGCGCTCGATGCCATCTGCCCTGGTGAACAGCGACTGGTCGCTCAGCATGGCATCCAGGATCAACCGTTCGTAGCCTTCGAGCCCGTGTTCCCGGCAGAAGGAGTCGGCGTAGCGGAAGGTCATTGCTTCTGGTGCGAGTCGCATGGTGGGGCCGGGCTCTTTCGCCAGGAAGCAGGCGGCGATCCAGCCGGGATCCCCGAAGTCGATCACGATCTTGTTGCCTCGGCTCCTGTCCTCTCGAGGGAGATCGATGGGGAACATCCGCAGGGGCGGCTCGCGCAGACCGAGGGTGATCACCTGGCGGTGCTGTGCGAGATTCTTGCCGGAGCGCAAGTAGAACGGCACACCGGCCCAGCGCCAGTTGTCCACCTCCAGCCGCAACGCGGTGAAGGTCTCGGTCTGCGAATCGGGGGCGACTCCCAGTTCGTCGTGGTAGCCGTTGTACTGGCCGCGCACGACGTGCCCGGGTTCGATGGGGCGCAGCGCTGCGAAGACCTTGTCCTTCTCGTCGCGCAACGGCTGGGCGGCGAGTGAGACAGGCGGTTCCATCGCCACGATGCCCAGCACCTGGATCAGGTGCGTGACGATCATGTCCCGGAAAGCTCCGGTGCCCTCGTAGAAGTGGGCGCGGCCCTCGAGGCCGAGCGTTTCGGGCACATCGATCTGCACATGGCTGATGTGGTCCCGGTTCCAGACGGGTTCGAACATGCCGTTGGCGAAGCGGAGGGCGAGGATGTTGTCCACCGACTCCTTGCCGAGGAAGTGATCAATGCGGAAGATCTGGGATTCGTCGAAGACGGCGTGGATCGTCTCGTTGAGTGCTCTTGCCGAAGCGAGATCCGTGCCGAAGGGCTTCTCCACGATCACTTTTGAGTCCTCCGCCAGGCCGGTGTCGCCGAGCATCCCGATGACGGATCCGAACGCGGCGGGCGGAATGGCCAGGTGGAAGAGTCTGCCTGGCTGCCCGCCGAGGGAGTCCTCGGCTTCCCGCACGGCCGCGAGCAGTTGGCCGGCATCCTGGTCGTATGCGGCGAAGGACAGCGAATCCGCGAAGGACTCCCACACCGGCCCGGAGGGCTTGCAGCGTCCGAAGGTGGCGACCGCGTCGTGCGCGTGTTCGCGGAACGCTTCGTCGGTCAGCGCGGAGTGCGCTCGGCCCGCGCCCACAATGCGGTAGCCGTCCGGCAGGAGGCCGGCCCAGGCGAGGTGGAACAGCCCGGGGAGCAGTTTGCGCTTGGCGAGGTCGCCGGTGGCTCCGAAGAGCACGATCACGTGGTTGTCCGGGCGTTTCACGGCTGGCTCCCCTTCTCGGCGTGTCCGCCGAACTCGCTTCGCATGGCGGACAGCAACTTGTCGGCGAACTCGCTCCGGTCGCGGGACTGGAACCGCTCGTTGAGCGCCGCGGTGATCACGGCGGCCGGTACGCCTTCATCGATCGCCGCCAGCACGGTCCACCGCCCTTCGCCGGAGTCCGAGACGCGCCCGGTGAATTCCTCCAGCTTCGGTGACCGGGCAAGTGCGTCCGCGGTCAGGTCGACGAGCCAGGAACCCACGACCGAGCCGCGGCGCCATACTTCGGCGACCTGGCCGACGTTGATCTCGTACTGGTAGAACTCCGGCTCGCGCAGCGGGGCGGTCTCGGCGTCGGCGGTGTGCTCGTGGCGCCCGGCGTCCGCGTGCTCGATGATGCTGAGGCCCTCGGCGATCGCGCCCATCATCCCGTACTCGATTCCATTGTGGACCATCTTCACGAAGCCGAGCTGCATGGGGGTATCGGTTGCCATGGCTGCTCTCCTGGGTACTGGTCCTGGCGTTTCAGGGCGCGGTAGCGTCGACGAGTCGTAAGAACTCGAACATGTTCGCCGTGCCGATGCCGAATTCCGCTACGGGCGCGGAATCGGTCGAGACCGCGACGCGCCGGGAGGCCCTCCGAGACGTTGATGTGCTCGCCGCGGGCCGGATCTTGAGCGAACAGCTCACGCAGATGGACGGTTCCGATCTCGGCGCGGTGTTGTTCGAGTGCCTTCCACGACGGCTGTTGCCGGAGGGGCGTGATGGACATCTGTCGGCCCTCGGATCGGTCGGTTCGGATCAAGGGTAGGGGCGGACGAGGGCGTCCCGCTGTGCGGAGATGCAGGCCAGGAGGTCGTTCCAGGACGCGACGAAGGACGCCGCGCCGTCGCTCTGGAGCTTCGCGGCGAGCGCTGCGACATCCACGCCTGCTTCGGCGAACCGCGCCAGCATCGCGTCGCAGCCGTTGCCGTCGACGGGCATGGGCTCGCCCACCTCGCCGTGATCGTAGAAGGCCTTGAGCGTCTCGTCGGGCATCGCGTTGACCGTGAACGGGGCGGCGAGTCCGTGGACGTACAGCGTGTCCGACGCGTCGGGGTCCTTGGTGCGGGTACTCGCCCACAGCAGTCGCTGCATGCGTGCACCAGTGTTCTCCAGCCGTTGCACTCGGTCCGAGTCCATCAGGGTGCGGTACGCCCGGTAAGTGTCCTGTCCGACCGCGAGGCCGAGCTGGTCCCGCAGTTCATCGGGTACTTTGCCGCTGACAGCGGCATCCCAGCGGGACATGAAGACGGAGGCCACCGAGCTCACGTCCGGATCGAGTCCTCGTTCCACCCTTCGCTCGACTCCCGTCAGGTACGCGTCGGCGGCAGCCCGGTAGTGGTCGGCCGAGAACAACAACGTGACGTTCACCGGTACACCCGAGGCAATGCACTCGGTAATGGCCGGGAGACCTTGGGGCGTACCGGGAATCTTGATGAACAGGTTGCTCCGGCCCGCGCGGGCGTGCAGTGCCTTCGCCTCTTCGATGGTCCGCGCGGTGTCGTACGCCAGAAGCGGCGAGACCTCCAGGGACACCCAGCCGTCCACACCGTCCGTTCGCTCGTGAATGGACAGGAAAAGATCGGCTGCTCGCCGCAAGTCCTCGATGGCCAGCTCGAAGAAGAGCTCCTCATCCGGCTGTCCCGCCGCTGATCCGGCGCGGATGGCCGCATCGTAGGAGCCGGAGGAGATGGCTTTGTCGAAGATCGAGGGGTTCGATGTCAGACCGGTGACCGAGTAGGTGTCGATGTAGTGCTGGAGCCGACCGGAATCGAGCATGTCGCGGGTGATGTTGTCGAGCCACAGGCTTTGCCCGAGCTCGTGCAGGGTCTGAGTCGCTTTCATGTCATCGCCTCCACCAGTTCGCGGGCCACCTGCGAAACGCGCTCTGGGGTGAATCCGAACTTCGTGAGCAGCTGTTTCAGGGGCGCGGAGGCACCGAAGGTGTGCATGCCGACTACGGCCCCGCCAGCACCGACGTACCGGTCCCAGCCGAGCGTCGAGGCCCCTTCCACCGCGACCCTCGCCGTGACCGTTGGAGGTAGCACCGCGGCGCGGTACTCGCGTGGCTGGCGGTCGAACAACTCCCAGCACGGCATGCTCACCACCCGGGACGCGATGCCCTCACCGGTGAGCTCGTCGTGCGCGGCCAGGGCCAGCGGCACCTCGGAGCCGGTGGCCAGCAGGATCACCTCGGGCTCGCCGGAGGGCACGTCCGCGAGCACGTAGGCACCGCGCGCCACACCGCTGGCCGCCCCGAGCCGACTCCGATCGAGGGTGGGAAGGGCCTGCCGGGACAGGATCAGCGCTGCGGGCTCCCGGCGGAGCGCGGCGACCACTCGCCAGGTTTCGACGACCTCGTTCGCGTCGGCGGGGCGGAAGACGAGCAGCCCGGGTGTGGCGCGCAGCCCGGCGAGCTGCTCGACCGGTTGGTGCGTGGGTCCGTCCTCGCCGACGCCGATGGAGTCGTGGGTGAAGATGTGGACGGTCGGGATCTCCATCAACGCGGAGAGGCGGATGGCCGCCTTGGCGTAGTCGGAGAAGATCAGGAATCCGGACCAGTACGGACGGAGCTTCGTCAGCGCCATTCCGTTGGCGACAGCGGCAGCACCGTGTTCCCGGACGCCGAGGTGCAGGTTGCGGCCGAACCGGTCGTCGGGCTGGAAATCGCCCGCTCCGCCGAACGTGAGCCGGGTTTTGGTCGACGGTGCCAGGTCGGCCGATCCGCCGAGGACCCAGGGGATCGCCTCGGCCACGGCGTTGAGCACCTGGCCGGACGAATCGCGCGTCGCCAAGCCCTTCGGGTCGGCCGGGAAGGTGGGCAGCGCGGTGTCCCAGCCATCCGGGAGTTCCCGGCGCTGGATCCGTTCCAGCTCGTCGGCCAGAGCGGGATGTGCGCTGCGGT
This sequence comes from Saccharopolyspora sp. NPDC002686, assembly GCF_040295745.1. Lineage (NCBI taxonomy): Bacteria > Bacillati > Actinomycetota > Actinomycetes > Pseudonocardiales > Pseudonocardiaceae > Saccharopolyspora > Saccharopolyspora sp. NPDC002686. Next base: position 6,006 of record NZ_JBEOVY010000264.1, on the reverse strand, counting down.
AGGCGTCGAACGTCTTTTCCCAGGCAGTGCGCAACTCGGCGCCCCGCGCCCCGATGCCCTGGGCGAACCAGTCGGGAACCCCGTCGGGGATGTGGAAGTCCGCCTCCGGTGGGATCCCGAGGGCCTGTTTGGTGGCTCTGACCCCCTCCGGCCCGAACGGTGTTCCATGTGCTTGCGGTGAATCCTCGACCGGCGAGCCGTAGCCGATGTGACTGTGCACCAGGACCAGGGTCGGGCGTTCGGTCTCGGCGCGGAAGGTGTGGAAGGCGCGGCCGATCTGATCGAGGTCGTTGGCATCGGCCACGGTGGTCACGTTCCAGCCGTGGGCCAGGAAGCGGGCGGCGACGTCCTCGGTGAAGGTGATGTCGGTGTGGCCCTCGATGGTGACCCTGTTGGAGTCGTAGATCCAGCACAGGTTGGACAGCTGCAGGTGCCCGGCCAGCGAAGCCGCCTCGGCGGAGATACCCTCCATCATGCAGCCGTCGCCGGCGAGCGCGTAGACGTCGAAGTCGAAGAGCGTGAAGTCCTCGCGGTTGTACCTCGCCGCCAGCCACTGCCCGGCGATCGCCATCCCGACGGAGGTGGCCACTCCCTGGCCGAGCGGGCCGGTGGTCGCCTCGACGCCGCTCGTCCACCGGTACTCGGGGTGACCAGGGCAGTGCGAATCGAGCTGCCGGAACGACTTCAGGTCGTCGAGGGCCACCGCAGGGCGGCCCAGCACCTCGTAGTCGGGATCGACCGCGCGCACACCGGTCAGGTGCAGCAGCGACCAGAGCAGGGCGGAGGCGTGGCCCTCGGAGAGCACGAAGCGGTCGCGGTTGGGCCAGATGGGATGGGCGGGATCGAAGCGCAAGAACCGCTGCCACAACGCGTACGCAACCGGTGCCATGCCCATGGGAGTTCCGGGGTGACCGGAATTCGCCTGCTGGATCGCGTCCATGCACAGACCGCGAATCGTGTTCACCGACAGCGTGTCCAGATCGGTCATCGCTAAGCCACCTTCGCGCTGCGGCCGTTCGGCGATCCCGGTCGAGAAGGAGCGGAGCCGCCGCCAGGTCACCGGCTCGGAGGGAACCGCCTCGGCAAGCCAGATTCCCGGATGTTCGGCCGAGCGCGGGCCACCTCTCGAACGAGCGTAGGACTGCCCGCACCCCGCGCTCAACTTTTCAGCTATACGTCCGAATTGTTGGACGGGTTGTGGCTTTAGGCCCTTTCGATCAATTGCCGAACCATCAATCGTGGCATGGAACCGAGTTCCCGCCGGAACGAATCAGCGCGGGCGCCGAGTGCAGCCTCGGGCGGGCGGTGGTGGGCTATCCAGCTGGAGGACCGCGCGGACGGAAGGAGCCTGCCCATGCGAATCGTCGTGGACCTGAACCGGTGCCAGGCGTACGCGCAGTGCGTGTTCCTCGCTCACGAGACCTTCAGGTTGGCCGGTGAGGAGGCGCTCACCTACGAGCCGAACCCCGATGACGCCCGACGCCTGCAGGTGCAGCGAGCCGCGGCAGCCTGCCCGGTGCGAGCGATCGTGCTGGACCACCAGGACGGTGCGGAGCGGGGCGTGACGTCATGACCATGGCGGCACCGATCGCGGAGTTGGTGCGCGACTACAAGGCCAACGCCCGGATCGTCATCGTCGGCGCCTCGCTGGCGGGCCTGCGGGCCGCTGAAACCCTCCGCGCGGAAGGCTTCACCGGGCGGTTGACGATCATCGGGGACGAGCCGCACGAGCCCTACGACCGTCCCCCGTTGTCCAAGCAGGTGCTCAAGGGCTGGGTGCCGGCCGACCACACCGCGCTGCCCCGCCTGCGGCACGTGGACGCGGACTGGCGGCTCGGAGTGGCCGCCACCGCGTTGGACCGGACCACCAAGCACGTGCACCTGGCCAACGGCGACCAGGTCCCGTACGACCGGGTGCTGATCGCCACGGGCACTCGCGCGCGGCAGTGGCCCAACCCGACCGAGGCCGCCCTGGAGGGCGTGTTCGCGCTGCGCACACGCGATGACGCCGCGCAGCTGCAGCAGGCGCTGGCCGCGCGGCCGTCGCGGGTCTTGGTCATCGGCGCCGGGTTCATCGGCTCGGAGGTGGCCTCCGTCTGCCGGGAACTCGATCTTCCGGTGACCGTCGCCGAGCGCGGTCCGGCGCCGCTGGTCGGCCCGCTCGGCGGAGTGATCGGCGAGATCGCCGCGGAGCTGCAGCGCGACCACGGCGTGGACCTGCGCTGCGGTGTGGGAGTGTCGTCGCTGGAAGGCGACGCGAGTGGACACGTGCGACGCGCTCAGCTCTCCGACGGCGCCACCGTCGAGGCCGACGTGGTGCTGGCCGCGCTGGGGTCGATCCGCAACGTGGAGTGGCTGGAGGGCTCCGGGCTGGCGGCCGGTATCTGGGGCGTCGGCTGCGACGCCGGCGGTCGTGCCTTCGACATCAACGGCGTGGTGACCGACAGCGTCTTCGTGGCCGGGGACGTGGCACGCGCACCCCACGTGCTCTACGAGTACGAGTTCCTCGCCATGGAGCACTGGGACAACGCCGTCCTGGGCGCCGAGGTCACGGCCCACAACATGGTGAACCTCGAACCCCACTACTACCCGCACCTGCTGCTGCCCGGATTCTGGTCCGGTCAGTTCGGCGTCAACATCAAGTCCGTCGGCGTCCCGCCCTTCGGCGACGAGATCGCCTTCGTCCAGGGTTCGGTCAAGGAACGCCGCTTCGCCGCCGCCTACGGCCACCGGGGACGCATCGTCGCCGCTGTCGCCTTCAACCAGGGCAAATGGCTGCCGCACTACGCGGGACTGATCGAGCGGTCGGCTCCGTTCCCGCCCCCGCCACCGGGCTGGGATCAACCCGACGACCTCAAGCCGATTCCCGCGGAATTCCCGGAACACGGCGTCCCGACGGCGATACCCGACGTCGTCCTGACCGGACACGACCCGAGCGAGCGCAGAGCCGAGTTCCGCCCGCGGCGCCGCTGACGCGCTCTCGGGACCACGCGGGCGAAAGAGGAGAGAGAACAGCACCATGAGCGAGGAAACCCCTTGGCAGCAGGCCCTCCGCTACGAAAACCGCGCCAATCCGTACCCGTTCTACGCCGAGCTCCGCAAGACCCCGGTAGCGCGGCAGCCGAACGGCACCTACGTCGTCAGCACCTACCGGGAGGTCGTCTCGCTGCTGCACGACAACCGGGTCAGCTCGGATCCCGCGAAGATTCCGGGGACGGCTCCGGGCGCGGACCCGGGGGAGCCGGGGACCGAAACGATCACCGCGGCCGATCTGGAGCCGAGCATCATCACCTCCGACCCGCCCGAGCACGATCGAAACCGCTGCACGATGCTGCGACACTTCTACGGCCCGCCCGATTCGCCGCACCAGATCTCCGACCTGGACCCCGAGATCCGCCGCATCGTCGCCGGCCTCCTGGACGGCATGGAGGGCAAGACCCGGATCGACGTCGTCGAAGATCTCGCCTACCCGCTGCCGGTGACCGTGATCTGCGAGGTCCTGGGCGTGCCGCTGGAAGACGAACCGCGCTTCCACGACTGGATCCGCACTGCCCTGGAGAGCTTCGACCTCGGCCCGGAACCCACCGCCGAAGAGATCCAGCACGAGGCAGCGGATGGTCGCCGGGCCGTGCAGGAGTTCGGGGAGTACATCACCGAACTGCTCGACCGGTACGCCGAACAGCCCGGCCCGGGCATGCTCTCGGCGATGGTGCACGACGACGGCGCGGAGCATCGCATGTCCAAGGGCGCGCTCGTCGCCAATGCCGTGCTGCTGCTCTTCGCCGGGCACGAGACCACGGTCAACCTGATCGCCCACAGCGTGCTCACCCTGCTGCGGCACCCCGACGCGCTCGAGGAACTGCGTCGCCGGCCCGAGCTGATCGTGCCCGGGGTCGAGGAACTGCTGCGCTTCGAGTCATCGGTCCAGTTCTGGCACACCCGCTCCGCACTCGACGACATCGAGATCGCGGGCACCACGATCCCGAAGGGCGCACCGATCTTCCTGGTGTACGGCTCGGCGAACCGCGACCCGCAACGGTTCACCGATCCCGACGAAATCGACCTCGAACGCCCCGACAACCAGCACCTCGGCTACAGCCAGGGCATCCACTTCTGCTTCGGCGCACCGCTCGCGCGACTGGAGGTCCAAGCCGCGGTCGGGGAGTTCGTCCGCCGCGTGCAGAACCCGCGGCTCGTCGAGGACCCACCGCCGTACCGACGCAACCAGATCTTCCGCGGCCCGCGACACGTCCTGGTCGACATCGACGGAATCACCGACTGACCCAGCTCGCGCAGAAGCATCGCTGTGCGGGCCATCGAGCCGGGGTAATTCGTGATCAGTGGTTTCGGCCTTCTCGGTGTTTGAACGAGTCGCGCCGTTCCCGTACGTATTGCTCCACTGTTCGGGCGGGTTGGCCGGTGATCTTCTCGACGTCGGTGGTGGCGCGGTCGTAGCGGCCATCGCGGTGCAGTTTCGCCATCGTGGCAATGTGTTGCTGCACGTGGGGATCCAGGTCGGCGCTCGTCAACTGGTCGAACCACTCGTCGTAGGAGAGGTGCGTGGCGGTGATGGGGCGGCCCAGCGCGCGTGAGTACTCGTGGGCGAGTTCGTCGATGTCCAGGGCCGCGGGGCCGGTCAGTTCGTACACCGAGCCGATGTGGCGTTGCGGCGCGAGCAGGACTGCGGTGATCACGTTGGCGACATCGCCGGCGGCGACGGGGGAGGTGCGGCCCGTTCCGAAGGGCAGTGCCAGCGTGTCGTGGTCGCGGATCGATTGCGCGGCGAGCACGGAGAACAGCGGGTTCTCGAGCAGCACCGTGGGTCTGACGTGAACTGCCGGGACCGCCGACCAGTCGATGACGTGCTCGGCCAGCCAGTGCAGGCGTTGCTGGTGGGATTCCGCCGTGCTCGTCGCCGTCATCTGGGAGACGGTCATCTGCGAGATGTCGACCAGGACTTCGAGGCCGGGCGGTTCTCGGACCGCCGCGCAGACGACGGCGGTGGCTTCGAGGTAGTCCGGTGAGACGCTCATGTTGAACAACATCCGGCTGATGCCGTCGGTGGCTGCGGCGACGTGCACGGGGTTGGTGAGGTCGCCGACGATGACATCGGCGCCGAGAGCGCGCAGCGCTTCGGCTCGGGCGTCGTCGTGGTGGACCATGGCCCGAACTGCCAGTCGGTGAGCGAGGAGGTGTTCCACGACGAGCCTGCTGATCCCGCCGACTCCGCCGCCGGCGCCGGTGATCAGGTAGGAGGGTGCGGTGGTCATCGAAATGCCTTGCGTGTCATCGGTTCTTCGTGATCTCGTCGTGCCAGTCGAGGGAGCATCCGACTTTGACCGGAGCTACACGGCGATGCGCCCGAGCAACGCCCCGGCAGCTCTGGGCCTGTGATCCACTCCCTCCGCGTGGCGGCTGTTCCTTCGCCTGTGCCAGAGGCCACCGAGACGCAATCGCGGGACGGCGGGGGGACCGGCGCTGGTGGCCGGATGCCGCAGCTCGCTGGAGCCAACTCGTGCCGAGCGGGGTGCAGCCGTCGCCATCGACGACCGACCACTCGGGTTCGCGCGCGGCTCGTGGGCATTGTCGGCAACTGGGAAACACCGGCTCGGCTTCCACCATGGGCCCTGCCAGTCTCCGCTCCCGAATTGGCAGTGCAATAGGTTCGTTGGTCCTGCGAATCCCGGGGCGCTCTTGCGGACACGTTGACCAAGGCCGGCCGCGTCGGGGTGACCGAGGTGGCGCTTCGGCAAATTCGGCCAGTCGATGCCTGAGGCCCTTCCAGAGCCCTTCAGCGATGGGAAAAGCTCCCGCCTGCGTACAGGCGGGAGCTACGCGTTGGGTGGACAGCTATCGGCTAGATGCTGCGGTGAGTCGGGTGAGGTTTCGTGGAATGCCAGGGGCAATCAGCAGCCCCAGCCACCCCCAACCCCCCCCCCCCCCCCCCCCCCACCCCCCCCCCCCCCCCCCCCCCCCCCCCCCCCCCCCCCCCCCCCCCCCCCCCCC
>NZ_JBEOVY010000263.1:0-11255 GCF_040295745.1 Saccharopolyspora sp. NPDC002686 | reverse complement strand
CGGCGGCTCGGCCGCGAAGTCCACCGAGGACTCGAAGGACTCTGCGACCGATGAAGCCGATGGCGCTGAGACCCAGGCGGTGGCGACCCGCACCGCGGGGAGCTGGGTGACCACCGAGGACGGGCGGGAGCTGCTCGACTTCACCTCGGGGCAGATGAGCGCGATCCTCGGGCACTCGCACCCCGAGATCGTCGCGACGATCCGGGCCCAGGCCGAGCGGCTCGACCACCTCTACAGCGGGATGCTGAGCCGACCGGTGCTCGAGCTCGCCGAGCGGCTCGCGGCGACGTTGCCCGCTCCGCTGGACAAGGCGGTGTTCCTGTCCACCGGGGCGGAGGCGAACGAGGCCGCGATCCGGATGGCCAAGCTCGTCACCGGCAAGTTCGAGGTCGTCTCGTTCGCCCGGTCCTGGCACGGGATGACGCAGGCCGCCGCGAACGCCACCTACAGCGCCGGGCGCTCCGGCTACGGGCCCGCCGCTCCAGGCAACTTCGCGCTGCCGGTCCCCGACCGGTTCCGGCCCGACATCGTCGACGCCGACGGGAACCTGGACTGGCGCCGCCAGCTCGACCTCGGCTTCAGCATGATCGACGCCCAGTCGGTCGGCAGCCTCGCGGCCTGCATCGTCGAGCCGATCCTGAGCAGCGGCGGCCTCATCGACCTGCCGCCGGGCTACCTGGCGGCGCTGCGGGACAAGTGCCACGAGCGCGGCATGCTGCTGATCCTCGACGAGGCCCAGACCGGCCTGTGCCGCACCGGCGACTGGTACGCCTTCGAACGCGACGGCGTCGTCCCCGACATCATCGCCCTGTCCAAGACCCTCGGCGCCGGACTACCGCTCGCAGCCGTGCTGACCAGCGCGGACATCGAGCAGCAGGCGCACGAGCGCGGGTTCCTGTTCTTCACCACCCACGTCAACGACCCGCTCCCGGCGGCCGTCGGCAACACCGTCCTGGACGTGCTGACCCGGGACGGCCTCGACGCCCGTGCCCGCGAGCTCGGCGACCGGCTCATCGGCGGGCTGAACGACCTCGCCGGCACGCACCAGGTGATCGGCGACGTCCGCGGCCGCGGCCTGCTGGTCGGCCTGGAACTGGTCACCGACGGAGCCGACGAGCTCGGCGCGGCCGTCACCAAGCGGTGCGCGGAACTCGGCCTGCACATGAACATCGTCCAGCTCCCGGGCATGGGCGGAACGTTCCGCATCGCCCCACCCCTGACCGCATCGGAAGCAGAGATCGACCGAGGCCTGGAAATCCTCGACAAGGCCCTCACCGACCTGACCTGATCACCCACCAGCCTGACCTCGACAGTGGAAGGCGTGCCCCGTTCAGCGGGCACGCCTTCCAGCCGGTCACTCTTCGACGTACTCCGCGAGGTGTTCGCCGGTGAGGGTGGAGCGGTCCTTGACCAGGTCCGCGGGCGTGCCTTCGAAGACCACTCGGCCACCGTCGTGGCCTGCGCCGGGGCCGAGGTCGATGATCCAGTCCGCGTGCGCCATGACCGCTTGGTGGTGCTCGATCACGATCACCGACTTGCCCGCGTCGACGAGGCGGTCCAGCAGCGCGAGGAGCTGTTCGACGTCGGCGAGGTGCAGGCCGGTGGTGGGCTCGTCGAGGACGTAGACGCCGCCCTTCTCCGACATGTGCGTGGCCAGCTTGAGCCGCTGCCGCTCGCCGCCGGACAGCGTGGTCAGCGGCTGGCCCAAGCGGAGGTAGCCGAGACCGACGTCGGTGAGGCGCTGCAGGATCTTGTGCGCCGCGGGGATCCGGCCGTCCCCGTCGCCGAAGAACTCCTCGGCCTGCGCCACCGACATCGCGAGCACCTCGCTGATGTCCTTGCCGCCGAACTCGTACTCCAGCACCGCGGCCTGGAAGCGCTTGCCCTCGCACTCCTCGCAGGTGGTGGCCACCCCGGCCATCATCGCCAGGTCGGTGTAGATGACGCCCGCGCCGTTGCAGCCGGGGCAGGCGCCCTCCGAATTCGCGCTGAACAGCGCCGGTTTCACGCCGTTGGCCTTGGCGAAGGCCTTGCGGATCGGGTCGAGCATCCCGGTGTAGGTCGCCGGGTTGCTGCGCCGCGAGCCGCGGATCGCCGTCTGATCCACCTCGATCACCCCGGCGTCGCGGGGGATCGAACCGCGCACCAGCGAGCTCTTGCCGGATCCCGCCACACCGGTGATCACGCACAGCACCCCGAGCGGGACGTCGACGTCGACGTCCTGCAGGTTGTGCGCGTTCGCGCCGCGGATCTCCAGCTCACCGCTGGGTTCGCGCACCTGCGCCTTGAGCTTGGTCCGGTCCTCCAGGTGGCGGCCGGTGGTGGTGTCGCTGGACCGCAGCCCCTCGACGTCGCCCTCGAAGCACACCGTGCCGCCCGCGGTGCCGGCGCCGGGCCCCAGGTCGACGACGTGGTCGGCGATGGCGATCGTCTGCGGCTTGTGCTCGACGACGAGCACCGTGTTCCCCTTGTCCCGCAAGCGGAGCAGCAGATCGTTCATCCGCTGGATGTCGTGCGGGTGCAGGCCGATGGTCGGCTCGTCGAAGACGTAGGTGACGTCGGTCAGCGAGGACCCGAGGTGCCGGATCATCTTGGTGCGCTGCGCCTCGCCGCCCGACAGCGTCCCGGAGGGGCGGTCCAGCGAGAGGTAGCCGAGGCCGATCTCCACGAACGAGTCGAGGGTCTGCTGCAGGTTCTCGAGCAGCGGCCCCACCGACGCGTCGTCGAGGCCGCGGGTCCACTCGGCCAGGTCGCTGATCTGCATCGCGCACGCGTCGGCGATGTTGATCCCGGCGATCTTCGACGACCGCGCGGTCTCGCTGAGCCTGGTGCCGCCGCACTCGGGGCAGTCGGTGAAGGTGATCGCCCGGTCCACGAACGCCCGGACGTGCGGCTGCATCGACTCGCGGTCCTTGGCCAGCATCGACTTCTGCAGCTTCGGGATCAGGCCCTCGTAGGTGAGGTTGATGCCCTCCACCTTGATCTTGGTGGGCTCCTTGTAGAGGAGGTCGTTCAGCTCCTTCTCGGTGAACTCGCGGATCGGCTTGTCCGGGTCGAAGAACCCGCTGCCGCCGAAGATCCGCCCGTACCAGCCGTCCGCGCTGTAGCCGGGGACCTTGAACGGGCCCTCGTTGATGGACTTGGTGTCGTCGTAGAGCTCGGCGAGGTCGAAATCGCTGACCTGGCCCCGGCCTTCGCAGTTCGGGCACATGCCGCCGAGGACGCTGAACTCGCGCCGCTCCTTCACGGTCTTGCCGCCGCGCTCGAACTTGACCGCCCCGGCCCCGCTGACCGAGGCCACGTTGAACGAGAACGCCTGCGGCGAACCGATGTGCGGCTTGCCGAGGCGGCTGAACAGGATGCGCAGCATCGCGTTGGCGTCGGTGGCGGTACCGACCGTGGAGCGCGGGTCGCTGCCCATCCGCTCCTGGTCGACGATGATCGCGGTGGTCAGCCCGTCGAGCACGTCGACGTCGGGCCGCGACAGGGTCGGCATGAAGCCCTGCACGAACGCGCTGTAGGTCTCGTTGATCATCCGCTGCGACTCGGCGGCGATGGTGCCGAACACCAGCGAGCTCTTGCCCGAACCCGAAACCCCGGTGAACACCGTGAGCCGGCGCTTGGGGATCTCGACGCTGACGTCCTTCAGGTTGTTCACCCGCGCACCGTGCACGCGGATCAGGTCGTGGCTGTCAGCGACGTGCAGCCCGGACTTGCTCATCGGTGTCTCCATCTGCTCGTGGAACCCGCGGTCGCCCCCATCGAACCAGCCGGGTCGGACGATCAGCCGGGAGCCCGCGCGATGACGCACGCGGGCTCCCGGCGAAACTGCGGGCCAGCAACCGTCTTTGATCTTCGTCGGCCTGAAAACGGGCTCTTCAGCGCAGCTCGTTGATGCGGATCAGGTTCCCTGCGGGGTCGCGGACTGCGCAGTCGCGTCGGCCGTAGGGCTGTTCCGTGGGTTCCTGGACGATCTCGACGTTGCTGGCGTGCAGCTTCTCGAACGTGCCGTCGAGGTCCGGGGTGGCCAGGTTGATCATGGTGAAGGTGCCCTTGGCCATCATCTCGGCGATGGTGCGGCGCTCGTCGTCGGTGATGCCGGGGCTGGCGGCCGGGGGGTACAGCACGATCGACGTCCCCGGCTGCCCCGGCGGGCCGACGGTGATCCAGTGCATGCCGCCGTAGCCGACGTCGTTGCGGACCTCGAAGCCGAGGACGTCGCGGTAGAAGGTCAGCGTGGCCTCGGGGTCCTCGTGCGGGAGGAAGGCTTCGGCAATCGTGATGTCCATGCCGCCAACGCTAGGGCTGGCCGGGCGCTCGCGCTTCTCGATTCCTGATCGGTCTGGTGACCTGCTTGGCCACGCACGACGGCATCCCCGCGGTGGCCTCCGCCGCCTCGCGCCGGTAGCGGCTGGGCGACATGCCGACCAGCTCGGTGAAGCGGGTGCTGAAGGTGCCCAGCGAGGAGCAGCCGACTTCGAAGCAGACGTCGGTGACGCTGAGGTCGCCGCGCCGCAGCAGCGCCATCGCGCGCTCGATGCGCCGCGTCATGAGGTAGCTGTACGGGGATTCGCCGTAGGCCCGCCGGAACTGCCGGCTGAGGTGACCGGCGGACATGCCGACGCCCCGGGCGAGCGCCTCGACGTCCAGCGGCTGGGCGTACTCCCGGTCGATCCGATCGCGAACCCGCCGCAGCAGCGCGAGATCGCGGAGTTGCGCATCGGAGGCACTGGTCACCTCCGAAATCCTGCCACCGCTCCCCAGCACGCCCAACCGCACCGCGTTTTCGCAGGTCAGGATGCCGGTGGAAAAAGTTCTGGAAAAATCGTCGCGGAGTGTCGATCCGGGCTCCGGCCGTTCGATGCGTTGGTGAGAGCAGGGACCGACCCCGAGGAGACAGCGATGAAGTACATGGTGATCGTCAAGGCCGACCAGGAGTCCGAGGCCGGCGCGGTGCCCAGCGAGCAGGAGCTCGCGGAGATGACGAGGTACAACGAGGAGCTGGTCGCCGCGGGCGTGATGGTCGACGGCAACGGGCTGCTGGAGAGCCGGCTCGGCGCGCGCGTCAAGTTCTCCGGCAGGGGCAGCACCACCGTCGTCGACGGGCCGTTCACCGAGACCAAGGAGCTCGTCGCCGGGTACTGGATCCTCGACGTCGCCTCCCGCGAGGAGGCGATCGAGTGGGCCCGCCGGATCCCGTTCGAGAGCGGCGAGGTCGAGATCCGCAAGGTCGCCGAGGAGGCCGACTTCGGCGAGAACCTCACCCCGGAGCTGCGCGAAGCCGAGCAGCGCATGCGCGAGCAGATCACCCAGCAGCACGGCGGGTGAGCGGGGTCGTGAGTGCGTAAACCGGTTCGAGCCGGTCTACGCACTCACGACCGCTCAGCGGAGCTCGCGGAAGAAGGCGCGGACGTCCTCGACCGGGGCCATCGCGCTGGCACCAGCTCAGGATCCGACGGTGAAGTGCCTGGCGTCGCCCGGGTCCTCCAGCTCGTCGAGGACCGCCACGGCGAGGTCCTCCGCCGAAATCCGGGACGTGCCGCGGGAATCGGCGATGAGCGTGTCAGCACCTCGCCGGTAGCGACCGGTGCGCTCGCCGGGCTCCAGCACTGCCGGCGGGCTCAAGTAGACCCAGTCCGCCCGGTGCGCCTGGCAGGTCTCGAGCTGGGCGATGCTCGCTGCCGCGATGGTGCGCCATTCAGCGGGAACGTACGCGGGATCGTCGACGACCAGCACCGATCCCCCGGGTGTCCTAAGTGGACCTGCACCGCCGACGACGAGGATCCGCCGACCGGCCGCGGCAGCCGCGTCGAGCAGCGCTCCCGTGGTTTCGCCGACGCTTCCCTCCTGCCCGGGACGCGGACGAGTGGCGACGACGACCGCGTCCGCCCCGGCGAACAACCCGCCCATCCGCTCCCGATCGGTCGCGTCCGCGCGGACCGCGGTCGCACCGGGCAGCGCTTCGCCGCTCCGGGACACCGCGGTGACGTGGTGCCCGCGCTGGACGGCTTCGGTGGTCACGCGCGATCCGACCATGCCGGTCGCTCCGACGACGACGATCTTCATGCCACTGCCCTTTCCAGGCGAGGAGTGCGAGCGGGGAGCTGGGACGCGACGATCGCGATCAGCGAGAGGGCGAACCCGAGCAGCTGGACCGGTCCGAGCATCTGTCCGAGCACGACGACGCCGAGCAGTGCCGCGACCAGCGGCGAGATCAGACCGAGCGGCGCAGCCGAGGTGACCGGCAGGAGACCGATCCCGCGGAACCACAGGACGTAGGCGAGCAGACCGCCGATCACGCCCAGCCACAGGTAGCCGAGCGCCGCCGGGGCGTCGATCGCCGGCGGCGCGCCCTCGAAGGCGAACGTGACCGGAACCAGGAACAGCCCTCCGGCGGTGAGCTGCCAACCGGCGAACGCCACCGGCCCGACCTCCGGCGGGCGCCCCCAGCGCTTGGTCAGCGTCACCCCGAGCCCCATCGCCGCAGCGCCACCCAGCCCGGCTAGGAGCCCGACGACGTCGAAACCGGCGCTCGGCCCGAGCACCACCAGCCCCACGCCCACGACGCCGACCACGCCCCAGCCGAACCGCCTCGGAGAAGGCGCTTCGCGCAGGACCAGCACCGCCAGCACGGCGACGACCAGCGGCTGAGCAGCACCCAAGGTCGCGGCCACCCCACCGGGCAGCCGCTCAGCGGCGAGGAACAGCAGCGGGAAGAACAGGCCGATGTTCAGCACGCCGAGCAGCGCCGCCTTCCCCCACCAGGCCCCGCGCGGCAGCACCCGGGTCATCGCCAACGCGATCAACCCGGCGGGCAGCGCACGCATCAACCCGGCGAACAGCGGATGCCCGACCGGGAGCAGTTCGGTGGTGACCACGTAGGTCGTGCCCCACACGGCCGGGGCGAACGCGGTCAGCACGACGTTCGGGAGGTTCTTGTCCATCACGGATCGAGTCTCGGCTGACCAGCATCGATGAGTCCAACACATGTTTGTCATGCGATCCATCGCGATGCAAGATGGATCGGTGGAACTCCAGCAGCTGCGCTACGTCGTCGCCGTCGCCGAGACGAACAGCTTCACCCGCGCCGCCCAGCGGTGCCTCGTCGTCCAGTCCGCGCTCAGCCACCAGGTGGCGCGGCTGGAACGGGAACTCGGCGCCCGGCTCTTCGAACGCACGAGCCGCCGGGTCCGCCTGACGCCCGCCGGCGAGGCCTTCCTCCCCGCCGCGCGCCAGTGCCTGGACGCCGCCGAACGCGCCGCGGCCGAGGTCGCCGCAGCTGTCGGCGAAGTGCGCGGGCGGCTCGCGGTCGGCGTGATCCCCACCGTGGCCGCCGCCGACGTGCCCGCCGCACTCCGCGAGCTCCACCAGCGCCACCCGGACGTCCGGATCAACCTGCGCGTCGGCAACAGCCTGGAAATGATCGAGCAGATCAAGGAAGGCACCCTCGACGTGGCCTTCCTCGGCCTCCCGGCCACCACCCGCCCGGAGGGGATCCGCAACGTCGAACTGGCCCGGGACCAGCTGGTCGCCGTGGTCGCCCCCGATCACCCGCTGACCGCGCACGAAACCGTCGACCTCGCCCGGCTGTCCACCGAGTCCTTCGTGGACTTCCCCGCCGGAAGCGCGGGCCGGTCCCAGTCCGACCAGGCCTTCGCCGCAGCGGGTCTCGACCGCGAGGTGGCCTTCGAGGTCCCCACGGCCGACCTCATGGTCCAGCTCGTCCAACAGCACCTCGGCATCGCGATGCTCGCGGCAACCTACGTCCCCAGGTTCACCGGAATAGCCACGATCCCGGTGACCAACGCCCCGTCCCGAATCGAGTACGTGGCCTGGACCCGAACCACCCCGACCCCGGCCACAACAGCCTTCCTCAAAACCCTCGACATCCCAGAAGACCTGATCAACACCTGAAACCCATTACGCCCCAACCTCATCCGACGTCAGTTGGCGAGGGCTATTGCGGTGTGGATCGCGGTTTTCTCGGACAGGTTTCGGAGGATGCAGTCGGCTAGGTCTGCGCGGGAGATCTTGTTGCCGCCGCGGACTGTTCGGTCGACGGCGGTGCGGTAGCGGCCGGTGCGCGGGCCTTCGGTGAGCATCGGCGGGCGGATGATCGTCCAGTCCGCGCTGCTGGCCCGGACGACCTCCTCCATGTGCACCATGTCGGTCCACGGGTGCTTGAGGAAGCGCCACAGGATCGGCTTGACCAGGTGCTTGGTCAGCGCGCCGTCTCCGTCGGTGATCATGCCGCTGTTGCTGACCACCAGGAACCGGCGGACCTCGGTCTCGCCCATCGCCTCGAGGATGCTGGCGGTGCTGTCGGTCTGCACCGTCGTCGGGCTCTTCGCGTTGGGCGAGCCGATCGCCGAGATGACGGCGTCCCGGCCGGCGATGTGCGGCCGGATGTCCGCCGGGTCCATCACGTCGGCGCGGACAACCGCCAGCTCCGGGTGCTCGAAGGCCACCTTCGCCGGGTCCCGCACCACCGCCGTGACCTGGTGACCGGCCGCGCAGGCCTGCTCCACCAGCTGCTTCCCGGTGCCACCGGTGGCTCCGAAGATCGTGATCCGCATCGTTGAACCCCTTGGTTGGTGAGTGCTCACTAACTACTATGGTCAGCGAGCACTCACCAACTTGTCAACGGAAGGGCCGCCGTGGGGACCCGCGACCGGATGCTCGACGCCGCCGCGCACGTGATGCGCACGCGCGGCCTCGCCCGCGCCACCACCAAGGAGATCGCCAAGGAATCCGGTTTCTCGGAAGCCGCGCTGTACAAGCACTTCCGCGACAAGACCGATCTGTTCCTCGCGGTGCTCCAGGAACGCGTTCCGGGCAACCTGCGCGCCATGCTCACCGACCTCCCCGACCGCGCCGGGCGCGGGGAGCTGCGCACCGCCCTGGAGGAGGTCGCCGGCGTCGCGATCGAGTTCTACGCCGAAACGTTCCCGATGGGCGCCTCGCTGTTCTCCGAACCGGCGCTGCTCGCCGCGCACCGGGAAGCCCTCCGGGACCGGGGCATCGGCCCCCAAGCGATCCGCGAAGCCCTCGCGGCCTACCTGTCGGCCGAGCAGCGAGCGGGAGCGCTCAAGCCTGACGTGGACCCGGAATCGGCAGCGGCACTCCTGCTCGGAGCGTGCTTCCAGAACGCCTTCCTGACCCACTTCACCGACACCCCGAACCCGACCCCGACCGACCTGGTCCGGACCCTCCTCGACCCGCTGACGACCTGAGTTCGTCGGGGACCGGTGCGAAGCTGTCGGGGACGGGAGGTTCGCGATGGCTGATTCCACACCGAGCACGTCGCAGCGGTGGGACGGATCCCGGCGGGAGCCCGCTCCCACCGGGTCGGAGATCGAGCTGCTGCGCGGGTTCTTGGACTGGCACCGGGAGACGTTGGCGCTCAAGTGCTCCGGGGTGCCGTCCGACCAGTTGTCGGCCCGGCTGATCGAGCCCTCCGGGTTGACGTTGCACGGGCTGGTGCGGCACTTGGCCGCGGTGGAGCGGTGGTGGTTCCGCATCCAGTTCGCGCAGGAGGACGTGCCGCTGCTGCACTACTCCGACGACGATCCGGACCAGGACTTCGACGACCTGGAAGGGGACTTCGCCGAGGCGGTGGAGGTCTGGCGGGCGGAGTGCGCGAAGTCCCGCGAGATCGTGGCCGCGGCGGACTCCCTGGACCAGACCGGCATCCGCCGCTCGACCGGCGAACCGATCTCGCTGCGCTTCGTCATGCTGAACCTGATCGCCGAGTACGCCCGGCACAACGGGCACGCAGACCTGCTGCGCGAGCGCATCGACGGGCGCGTCGGGATGTGAGCCCGGGAGGGCTCGGGCGCTTCAGCGGGTGCCGAGCCAGGTGAGGGCAGCCGTGGTCATCGCGGTGATGCCGGTGGTCATGGTCGGTTCGACCACCGGGGCGAAGAACGGCGAGTGGTTGGACGGGACGTCGCGACTGAGGGTGCCCGCCTCGCGCGCCGCCAGGTACTTGCCCCGTTCGACGCCGCCGAAGAACCAGTAGCAGGTCGGCACGCCGGCTTCCGTGCCGAACAGGCCGACGTCCTCGCTGCCGGTCACCGGGTCGATCGCCAGCACCCGCTCCGCGCCGAGCTGCTCGCGCATCCCCTTCGCGGTCCGCTCGGTGGCCTCCTCGTCGTTGACCAGCACCGGGAAGTCCGTCAGCCGCTCGAACTCCGGGTCCTTCTCGGCGCCGGACGCCGCCGCCTCGGCGCGCACGATGCGCTTGACCGCCTCGATCACCCGCTCGCGGACCTTCTCGTCGAAGCTGCGGATGTTGACCCGCAGTTCGGCCTGGTCCGGGATGATGTTGTCCTTCGTGCCCGCGCGGATCGAGCCGACCGTGACCACGGCCGTGTCGCGGCCGGAGACCTCGCGGGAGACCACGGTCTGCAACCGCATCACCGTCGCGGAGGCCATCACCACCGGGTCGATGGCGTTCTCCGGCTGCGAGCCGTGCGAGCCGCGCCCGAACATGGTGATCTTCAGCCCGTCGGCCGCCGACATGCTGGGACCGCCGACCATGCCCACGGTCCCGGCCGGGAACGGGAAGACGTGCTGACCCAGGCAGACGTCGGGTTTCGGGAAGCGGTCCAGGAAACCGTCGTCGAGCATGGCCCGCGCTCCGCCGCCGATCTCCTCGGCCGGCTGGAACACCGCCACGACCGTGCCGGACCACTGCTCGCGGGAGTTGACCAGCAGGTCGAGGGCACCGAGCTGGCAGGTGACGTGCATGTCGTGGCCGCAGGCGTGCATCACCGGCACGTTGTTGCCGTCCGGGTCGGTGCCGCGCTGCGTGCTGGCGTAGTCGAGCCCGGTCTGCTCCAGCACCGGCAGCGCGTCGAAGTCCGCGCGCAGCAGCACGGTCGGGCCGTCACCGTTGCGGAGCACGCCCACGACACCCGTGCGCCCCACCCCGGTCGTCACCTCCAAGCCGAGCTGCTCCAGGCGTCGCGCGACCTCGGCAGCGGTGCGGTGCTCGGCGAAGGAGAGCTCCGGATGGGCGTGCAAGTCCTTGTAGAGCCCGGTGAGATCGTCCCGGATGTCGTCGATCCGTCCCAGCACAGCACCCAGATCGCCCACAGCAGCCTCCCAACACGTCGACACCCCGATGATCCCACGCAACCCCACCGGCCACCGGAGATCAACCCCGTGGATCAGCTACCCGACATGAGCTCCGTTCCCGCTGGTCAGGTCCCGTGAGTCTTTTGGGTCGCCACAGCAGCCCAAAAGACTCA
>NZ_JBEOVY010000262.1:0-11264 GCF_040295745.1 Saccharopolyspora sp. NPDC002686 | reverse complement strand
GAAACTGTAAAACCCGGGCACGGCGGAGCGCAGTTTCAATTGAAACTGCGGGGTCGGGTCAGCGGGTGAGGACGGTTTCGGCGTCTCCGGTGCGGGTGTCGACGATGGCGACTTCGCTGATCGCGGCGCGCACCGCCTCCGGGGGTTGCAGGGTGCGGAAGCCCGTAGCTAGTTGGTCCTCGGTGAGGCCCTGGGCGAGGGTGCAGTGCGGGATCCAGCCGCCCGGGAAGTAGTACGCCGAGGGGTTCTGGACCCGGCCGGCCAGGGCGTCGTGGACCGCGGAGTGCACCGCGAGCAGCTCGGCGTCCACCACGGCGCCCAGCAGCAGCGTCCGGTCCTCGCCGGGGAACGTGCCGAGGGTGTGCAGCCAGAGGTCCGGGATGGACAGCAGGTCCAGCTCGGAGCGGACCGCCTTGCGCGCGGCAGGCGGGATGCTCCCGGCCGCCGCCAAGATCACGTGCGGACGCTGCTTGCCGTTCGGGCTCGGCACACCCGCGGCGTCCAGCCGCTGCCACAGGCCGCGGATCTCCGACTCCGTGCGGTCGTCGAAGAAGAACACCAGCGCGTGCGCCATCAGTGCTCTCCCGGCAGCGCGAAGCGGCCGTCGTCGGTCTGCTCGACGAGCCCGTCCACCAGCAGCGAGTCCAGGCAGCGGTCGCGCTGCCCGGCGTCGGACCACACCGCGTCCAGCTGCTCGCGCTGCACCGGACCGGTGGCCCCGCGCAGCACGTCGAGCAGCTTGCCGCGCACCTGGCGGTCGGTGCCCGCGAACTTCTGCACCTTCTTCGGCGGGCCCGCGTAGGCCGGTCGTCCGGCGTGCTGCCAGGCGCAGTCGTGCGCGATCGGGCACGACTCGCACAGCGGCGAGCGCACCGTGCACACCACCTGTCCGAGCTCCATCAGGGCCGCGGAGAGCCGCGCGGCGGACGCGTCGTCGTCGGGGAGGAGGGCGTCGACGTCGTCGAGGTCGCGCTTGGTCGACGGCGGCCCCGCGTCACCGGCGCCGTGCACGGCTCGGGCCACCACGCGCCGGACGTTCGTGTCGACCACCGGAGCGCGCTTGCCGTAGGCGAAGGCGGCCACCGCACGCGCGGTGTAGGCGCCGATGCCCGGCAGCGCCAGCAGGGTGTCGACGTCCGAGGGGACGACGTCGCCGTGCTCGGCCGCGATGATCCCGGCGGCTTCGTGCAGGCGCAGCGCCCGGCGCGGGTAGCCGAGCTTGCCCCAGGCGCGCACGACCTCGCCCTGCGGTTCGGCGGCCAGGTCGGAGGGGAGCGGCCAGCGGCGCATCCACTCCTCCCAGATCGGCTGGACCCGGTTGACCGGCGTCTGCTGCAGCATCGTCTCGCTGACCAGCACGCCCCATCCGGTGATGCCGGGGGCGCGCCACGGCAGCGGTCGGGCGGTGGCGGCGAACCAGTCGATCAGCTCGATCGGGTTCAGCGGCGGGGCAACGGGGTTCGCGGCGGAGGTCTTCATGGCACGACCGATCCTGCCAGGCCCCGGATCCGGCGAAAAACCACGCCCGTCCCAACCACGCGCAGTCACCAAAGCCTCAGCTCGGAACTCCACCCGGAACAACCTCGACGACCAGCCCAAATCCCGCTGGGAGCAAGGAGCGGGCGCCAATTTCGTACGAAATTGACCGTCACCCGGGTGAACGCCGATTTCGCACGAAATTGGCGCAACTCCCTCTACCGAGTGACGACGTTGGAGGGGGAGGATTTGGCGAGTTGCACCTTATCGGGTGATCGTCGATAGGGCTGCATGGAGTAGTCGTCGCGCTACTGTCGATCCGTGCTTGATCCGAACGGGCCGTTGTCGCCTGCGGTGTACTGGCGTCGCCGCGTGGTGGCGATCGCTGCTGCCCTGCTCGCGCTCGTCCTGCTCGTCTGGGGAGCGATCGCGCTCCTCGGCGGTTCGGAACCCCAGCCGCAGGCGGCACCGCCGCCGGGGCCGCCGGTCGCGGTGGCCGCGGACGAACCGCCGCCGCAGTGCCCGGACGAAGTGATCCGGGTGGTCGCGGAGCTGCCCCGCCCGGAGTTCAAGGCCGGTGACCGGGTTCCGATGAGCATGGTGATCACCAACGCGGGCGACCGGCCGTGCGTGCGCGACACCAACCGAACGCTGCGCGAGCTGACCGTGACCTCCCAGGCAGGCAAGCACGTGTGGTCCAGCAACGACTGCTACGCCGAGTCGACCAACGAGCAGCCACTGCTCCAGCCCGGCCAGTCGGTCCGCAACGACGTCGAGTGGTCCGGCCTGACGTCCACCCAGGACTGCGCCCCCGACCAGCCCAAGGCGGCGGAGGGCCAGTACCAGGTGGTGGCCAGGCTTGCGTCCCTCAACAGCGCCCCGGCCGAGTTCCGCCTGACCCCCTGAGCCCCCGGCGTCAGGCGAACGGGTCCACGATGGACGATTCGGCCAGGCGGGACAGACCTTCCCGCACCATGCGGGCTTGCGCGTCGCTGACCCCGCACACCTCGCGGAGTTCCTCCACCGTCGCGGCGAGAAGCCGTTGCAGGGAGCCGAAGTGCTCCACCAGCTGGTGGCGGGCCGTTGCGGGCAGGCGGGGGATCCTGGCCAGGAGCCGGTAACCGCGCGGGCTCAGGTGCTGGTCCAGGGCCTCCGGCGTGTCCGGGTAGCCGAAGGCGCCGGCGATCGCCGTCAGGTCCAGCAGCTCGGTCGCGTCCAGCTTGCGCAGAGCCCGCTTCGCCTGCTCCGACGTCGGCATCGCGCCGCTGGTCGGCAGGTACTCGTGCACGATCAGCTCGCGGTCCAGGTCGACGCCGTCGCGCGTGCCGTGCTTGGTGCGGGCATCGCGCAGCGGGCCGACCAGCTCGTCCAGCTGCAGCTGGATCAGCCGGCCGTCGCCGCCGAGCTCGATCACGTCGCCCTCGATCTCGTCGGCGATCCGCCGCACCATCTCCATCCGCTGCACGACGGTCATCGCGTCCCGCAGCGTCACGTAGTCCTCGATCTCCAGCGCCGACAGCGACTGCGCGACCTCGGCCAGGCGCGCGGTGTAGCGCTCCAGCGTGGACAGGGCCTGGTTGGCGCGGGACAGGATCTCCGGCGAGCCGATCAGCACGTGCCGGTGGCCCTGCGTGTAGACGCTGATGATGCTCATCGACTGGCTGACCGACACCACCGGGTAACCGGTCTGGATCGCGGTGCGCTCCGCCGTGCGGTGGCGGGTGCCGGACTCGTCGGTGGGCGTGCTCGCATCGGGCACCAGGTGCACGTTCGCGCGCATGATCCGCCGGGCGTCGGTGGACAGCACCACCGCACCGTCCATCTTGGACAGCTCGCGCAGCCGGGTGGCGCTGAACTCGATGTCCAGGTGGAAACCGCCGTCGCAGAGCGCTTCCACGGCCGGGTCGTAGCCGAGCACGATCAGCCCGCCCGTGCGGCCGCGCAGGATGCGCTCCAGGCCGTCGCGCAGGTCGGTGCCGGGAGCTAGCCGGGCCAGCGTGGCGCGCAGCGCCTCGTGGCTCATCGTCACCTCACGATCTTGAGCGCGTCGCCGATGTTCGACACGACCGTGGCCCGCACGCCCTTCGGCAGCGGACCCGAGTCCGGGGGCACCAGGGCCCGGTCGAAGCCGAGCCGCGCGGCCTCGGCCAGCCGCCGCCCGACCCCGTTGACCCGGCGGATCTCGCCCGCCAGGCCCACCTCGCCGACCACGACCAGGTTCGGCGGCAGCGGTTTGCTCTTGCGCGAGGAGGCGATCGCCAGCGCCACCGCGAGGTCCGCGGCGGGTTCGCCGACCTTCTGGCCCCCGACCGTCGCGGCGAACACGTCGTACTCGCTGGTGGGGATCTTGCCGTGCTTGCCCAGCACGGCGAGCGTCATCGACACCCGCGCCGAGTCCAGCCCGCTGACCGACCGCCTCGGCATCGCCATCTGGGTGTGCATCAGCAGCGCCTGGACCTCGACCAGCAGCGGCCGCTTGCCCTCGACCATGACGGTCACCGCGGTGCCGTCGACCACCGACTCCTGCCGGTTGATGAACAGCCCGGACGGGTCGGGCACCTCGGCGATGCCGTCGTCGCGCTGCTCGAAGCAGCCGACCTCGTCGGCGGGGCCGAACCGGTTCTTCACGCCGCGCAGCATCCGCAGCGCCGAGTGCCGGTCGCCCTCGAAGTGCAGCACCACGTCGACCAGGTGCTCGAGCACGCGCGGACCGGCGACTGCGCCGTCCTTCGTGACGTGCCCGACCAGCACCACCGGCAGCCCGCGCTCCTTGGCCAGCGCCACCAGCGCGGTGGTGACCGCCCGGACCTGGGTGACGCCGCCGGGCGTGCCCTCGGCGTCCGGGGACTGCACGGTCTGCACCGAGTCGACGATCAGCAGCCCGGGCCGCACGGCGTCGACGTGCCCGAGCACGGCGGACAGGTCGCTTTCCGCGCCGAGGAACAGCTGCGGGTGCACCGAATCCGTCCGCTCCGCTCGAAGGCGCACCTGACCTGCGGATTCCTCGCCCGTGACGTACAGCGACGGGCCGCGCGCGGAGTTGGTGGCCCAGCGGTGGGCGACCTCCAGCAGGAGTGTGGACTTGCCCACACCCGGCTCGCCGGCCAGCAGCACGACCGCGCCGGGCACGATGCCGCCGCCGAGCACCCGGTCCAGCTCGCCGATGCCGGTGGACACCGCGCGGGCCGAGTCCAGGTCGACCTCGGCGATCGGACGCGCCGGAGTGGCCGGCGCACCGGCGCTGACCTTGGCCAACGCGGGTCTGGCCGGGGCGGCCTCCTCGATGGTGCCCCACGCCTGGCAGCCCGGGCAGCGCCCGACCCACTTGGCGACCTCGTGGCCGCAGTCGGCGCAGCGGTAAGCGGGACGAGCGGCTTTGGCGTTCTTCGGCGGCACGATGGCGAGGCTATCCGCCTACGCAGACGCCGCTACTGCGCGCCCTTGGGGCCGGAATGCGAATCGGGCCGCCCGCTCCAAGCGGACGGCCCGATTCGGTGAAGCTCTGGGTCAGTGCTCGCTGCCGTGGTCGCCACCGTGGTCCGGGCGCTCCGCGTGGTCGGTGCCGATCGGGACCTGGACGGTCACCGGGCCGGCCTTCTCGAACACGAAGGTCACCGGGACGGTCACCCCAGCGGTGATGTCCTGCTTGAACCCGTTCAGCGTGATCTCGACCCGGCGCTCACCGCTGTTCTTGGTCAGCTCCGGGGAGGCGCCGACGGCGTGCAGCGCGGTGTGGCTCGGCAGGTCGGTGACACCGCCGATGGTGGCCGGCGCCGTGGTGTACGGGCTGGTGACCTGGACCAGCTTGTCGGCCGGGCCCTCGTTGGCCAGCACGGCCTCGAGCGGGGCGGACGAGCCGGCCGGGTACGACGTGCCAGCGGTCGGGAAGGTGAACATCGCGTTGCGGACGGAGACCTGCTGGACCTCGCCGTTGCCACCGTTCACGGCGGCGACCTGCGTGTCGGTCTCGGTCACCTGACCGGCGCTGCACCCGCCGAGGGCGACGATGGCGCCGATCCCGAGTGCGGCCGGAATCAACCGCAGGCGGAGGGCCTTGTGGTGCTGAGAGCGGCTCACGGTTGCAGCGTCCTTCCTGATTGCCGGACAACCACGTGGAGCTTAATGCCCCGCCTGCGCGGAGGTGTCCCAGGGTCTTGCCGAGCTACGCATCGAGGGGCGCCGAGGTGCCGAACATTCGCTCGACATGGCCGTCCACTGTGGACGATTTCAGTGGGCCGAAAGGTTCTTCCTTGCACGTTCGGGTGCCCTTTGTCAACCCCAGTCCATGGCTTGACCTGCGAATACGGCTGATGGGCCGTCGAAGGCGAGTTGCCCGGCGTGGTAAAGTGGGCATAGCGAAAGGGGCAGAGGACACATGGTTTTCAAGGTCGGAGAGACCGTCGTCTACCCGCATCACGGTGCCGCGCTCATCGAAGCAATCGAGACTCGTGTGATCAAGGGCGAGGAGAAGCAGTACCTCGTCCTCAAGGTCGCGCAGGGCGACCTGACCGTGCGCGTTCCCGCGGACAACGCCGAGATCGTCGGTGTCCGGGACGTGGTCGGCCAGGAGGGTCTCGATCGGGTCTTCGACGTGCTGCGAGCCCCGCACACCGAAGAGCCGACGAACTGGTCTCGACGGTACAAGGCCAACCTGGAGAAGCTCGCCTCCGGCGATGTGAACAAGGTGGCCGAAGTGGTGCGCGACCTCTGGCGACGCGAGAAGGATCGTGGCCTGTCCGCAGGCGAGAAGCGAATGCTGGCGAAGGCCCGTCAGATCCTGGTGAGCGAGTTGGCGCTGGCCGAGGGCACTGACGAGGGCAAGGCGGAAACGCTCTTGGACGAAGTCCTCGCCACTGCGGTTTGATCATCGGGAACGATCGAGCGTGAGCGTTGTCGCGCTGGTCCCCGCGGCTGGTCGCGGGGTGCGCTTGGGGTTGGGGATGCCCAAGGCGCTGGTTCCGGTGAACGGTGAATCGTTGTTGTTGCGCGCGGTCCGCGGCCTGTTGGCTGCGGGCTGCGTGCAGCACGTCGTCGTAGCGGCCCCGCCCGACCAGGTCGAGCTGGTGGCCGCGGAATTGGCCGAGCTCCCGGCTGCGCACGTGGTGCCAGGGGGAGCGGAGCGAACGGACTCGGTGCGCATCGCGCTCGACGCCGTCGAGCAGGTCGCGCCGGATGCGCGGGTCGTCCTCGTGCACGACGCCGCGCGTGCCTTCACGCCTTCCTCGGTGATCCAGGACGTCGTGCGCGCGGTCGAGGAGGGCGCTCCCGCGGTGATCCCGGTGCTGCCGGTCTCGGACACGATCAAGCGCGTCGACGAGGCCGGTGACGTCGTGTCGACCGTGGACCGGTCCGAGCTCAGGGCCGTCCAGACCCCGCAGGGCTTCGCCATCGAGGTGCTGCGCGAGGCGTACGCGGCCGCTGGCGACATCGCCACGGACGACGCCGGGCTCGTGGAGCGGATCGGCGGCAAGGTGCGGACCGTGGCCGGTCACCCGAACGCGCTGAAGATCACCACGGCGTTCGACCTGGCCATCGCCGAATCGGTGCTGGTCGAGGGCGCGCCGCAGAACACTGGAGAACTCGCGTGACCGAGCTGCTTCCCCGCGTCGGGCAGGGCGTCGACGTCCACCCCGTGGAATCCGGCCGCGACTGCTGGGTCGCCGGCCTGCTCTGGGAGGGCGCGGACGGCTGCGCCGGTCACTCCGACGGTGACGTCGCCTCGCACGCGCTGTGCGACGCGCTGCTGTCGGCGGCCGGGCTGGGCGACCTCGGAGCCGTGTTCGGCACCGACGACGACCGCTGGGCGGGTGCGCACGGCGTCGACTTCCTGGCCGAGGTCCGGGACCGCGTCGCGGCGGCCGGATTCCGCATCGGCAACGCGACGGTGCAGGTCATCGGCAATGCGCCGCGCATCGGCAAGCGCCGCGAAGAGGCCCAGCAGGTGCTCGCGGAAGCGATCGGAGCGCCGGTGTCGGTCTCCGGCACCACCTCCGACGGCCTCGGCCTCACCGGCCGCGGCGAAGGCATCGCCGCCATCGCCACCGCCCTCGTCTTCCCGACGGCCTGAACCCGAGCCCGGTAACGGGCGGGTGGCTGGGGTTACGGGCCGGCGGAGTCCGGGAAAACTCAGGGTCCGCGGTCTTTAACGTCAGGGCCGGTGCGCGCGATATTCGAAGCATGGAGGTCGAGCGGAACCGGTGGATGCGTCGGCTGCTCGTTGCGCAGCCGGTCGTGGTGTGGCCAGTGTCCTTCGTGCTGTGGTCCGGGGGCGGCGGGCTCGGCCTGGCGCTGGCGGTGTTCCTGTTGTGGATGAGCGCGGCGATCTGCGTCGCGGGCATCGTCGTCCCGATGCGCGGTCAGCAGAGCTCCCGCTGCTGAGGCGTTCCCGGAATTCAGCACCGTTCCCGGTGTTGAACTGTGCCCTGGTCCCGGGCGGGATCAGGTGAGCCCGACCAGGGCATTCCGGGCGCGGTTCCCGGCAGAACTGGCAATTCAACGCGGTCCGCTCCTCGGGTGAGCTTGGCCGCATGTCGGTGCTGGGGCCGTTCCGCGCGCATACCTTGAGGCTCGTGACTCTGCGCGCGGTGCTCTTCGACTTCTCCGGCACGCTGTTCCGGCTTGAGGAAGATCCGTCCTGGTACGCCGATCTCACCGATGCCGACGGCGCCCCGTTCGACCTGGCCGCCCAGGCCGAGATCATGCGGCGGATGACCGCGCCGACCACGCAGGTCGTGGAGCTCGGTGCCGAGTACCAGTACGCCTGGGACAACCGCGACCTCGACCCCGAGCTGCACCGCAGGGTCTACCTGGAGGTGCTGCGCAGCTCCGGCGTGCGCGACGGCCAGGCCGAGTCGCTCTACGAGCGCGTGGTCGATCCCGACTACTGGACCGCGTACCCGGACGCCGCCGAGACGATGCGCAGGCTGCACGAGTCCGGGGTGAAGATCGGCGTGATCAGCAACATCGCCTTCGACATCCGTCCCGCTTTCGAGCGGATCGGCATCGCCCGATACGTGGACGAGTTCCTGCTGTCCTACCTGGAAGGCGTGATCAAGCCGGACGCGAAGATCTTCCTGCGCGCCTGCGAACGCCTCGGCGTCGCGCCGGAGGAGGCGCTGATGATCGGCGACAGCGAGGAAGCCGACGGTGCCGCTGCGGTGGTCGGATGCCAGGTCGCGATCGTCGAACCGGTGCCCACCGCGCAGCGACCGGACGCACTGCTGGCGGCCGTGGCCGATCTGCTGCGCTGACCGTCACTACGGCCTTGACGTGACCGCCCCTGTCGTGATTGGGCGCGGACCGGCCCCCGTACCATCGGGGTTGTGAGCCTGCACCTGCATGACACCGCGACCCGAACGACGCGCGAATTCCACCCGCGCTGCGACGGAGTGGCGTCGATCTACGTGTGTGGTGCCACCGTGCAGGGCGTCCCCCACGTCGGCCACGTCCGCAGCGGCCTCAACTTCGACGTGCTCCGCCGCTGGTTGCAGCACCACGGCTACGACGCGCGCCTGGTCCGCAACGTCACCGACATCGACGACAAGATCCTCACCAAGGCGGCCGAGGCCGGCCGGCCCTGGTGGGAGTGGGCCGCCACGCACGAGCGCGCCTTCGAACGGGCCTACGACCAGCTCGGCTGCCTGCCGCCATCGGTGCTGCCCCGCGCGACCGGGCACGTCACGCAGATGGTCGACCTCATCCAGCGACTGATCGACAAGGGCCACGCCTACGCCGCGGGCGGCGACGTCTACTTCTCCGTCGACTCCTACGCCGACCAGTACGGCAAGCTGTCCGGGCAGCGCCTCGACGAGGTGCAGCAGGGCGAGACGCTGGCCAGCGGCAAGCGCGACCCGCGCGACTTCACGCTGTGGAAGGCCGCCAAGCCGGGCGAGCCGAGCTGGCCGACGCCGTGGGGCAGCGGCCGGCCGGGCTGGCACCTGGAGTGCTCGGCGATGGCCACCTTCTACCTGGGCAGCGAGTTCGACATCCACGGCGGCGGGCTGGACCTGGTCTTCCCGCACCACGAGAACGAGATGGCGCAGTCCAACGCGGCCGGCGACGGGTTCGCCCAGTACTGGATGCACAACGCCTGGGTGACGATGAGCGGCGAGAAGATGTCGAAGTCGCTCGGCAACGTGCTGTCCATCCCGGAGGTGCTGAAGCGGGCCCGCGCGGCCGAGCTGCGGTACTACCTGGTCACCCCGCACTACCGGTCCACCCTCGAGTTCTCCGAGGCCGGGCTGGCCGAGGCGGTGGCCACCTACCGCCGCATCGAGTCGTTCGTGCGGCGGGTCGGCCAGCGCGCCGGTGCCGTCGGGCACGGTGAGGTGTGCGCGGAGTTCGCCGCGGCGATGGACGACGACCTGTCGACGCCGCAGGCGATCGCGGTCGTGCACAACGTGGTCCGCGAGGGCAACGCCGCCCTGGACCGCGGTGACGACGAAGCCGCCCGCGACGCTGCGGCGTCGGTGCGGGCGATGACCGATGTGCTCGGGCTGGACCCGCTGTCCGAGCAGTGGGCCGAGGACTCCGGCGCGGACGACGCCGCGCAGCGCGCGCTCGGCGATCTGGTCGAGGCCATGCTGGAGCAGCGCAAGCAGGCCCGCGCGGAGCGCGACTTCGCCACCGCAGACCTGCTGCGCGACCGGTTGCAGGCCAGCGGGATTGCCGTCGAGGACACCCCCGACGGTCCGATGTGGACATTGAAAGACGGGTAACACGTGGCTGGCAACGACAAGCGCCGCGGCGGCATGCGCAAGACCAACAAGAAGGGCATGGTCGTCGGATCCGGCGGGCAGCGACGCAGGGGCCTGAAGGGCAAGGGCCCGACGCCGAAGGCGGAGGAGCGCGTCAGCCACCCCGCGAAGAAGCGCGCCGACCAGCGCGCGAAGGCCGACCAGCAGCGCGCGAAGCGCCAGGCGGCGGCGGATTCGCAGCCCGAGCTGGTGTGCGGGCGGAACCCGGTGGTGGAGTGCATCCGCGCCGGCGTGCCCGCGAGCGGGCTGTACGTCGCGCAGGGCATCGACATCGACGACCGGGTCAACGAGGCGGTCCGCGAGGCGAAGTCGCGCGGCATCTCGGTGGTCGACATCCCGCGCTTCGAGCTGGACCGGTTGACGAACAACGCGATGCACCAGGGCCTCGCGCTGCAGGTGCCACAGTTCAAGTACGCGCACCCGGAGGACGTGCTGAAGGCGGCGCACGACTCCGGCATGCCGCCGCTGATCGTGGCGCTCGACGGCGTCACCGACCCGCGCAACCTCGGTGCGGTCATCCGCTCGGCGGCGGCCTTCGGCGCGCACGGCGTGATCGTGCCGCAGCGCCGCAGCGCCGGGATCACGGCGGTGGCCTGGCGGACCAGCGCGGGCACGGCGGCCAAGCTGCCGGTGGCCAAGGCGGTCAACCTGACCCGCACGCTCAAGGACCTCAAGAACGAGGGCCTGATGGTGATCGGCCTCGACGCCGACGCCGACGTCACCTCGGACGAGCTGGAACTGGCGACCGGTCCGCTGGTCGTCGTCGTGGGCTCCGAGGGCCGCGGCCTGTCCCGCCTGGTCCGGGAGACCTGCGACCAGACGGTCTCGATCCCGATGGCCGGTGGCGTCGAGTCCCTCAACGCCTCGGTGGCGGCCGGCGTGGTCCTCTCCGAGGTCGCCCGCCGTCGCCGTACCCGCTGACGGCGCCCGGGCCCCCGACCTGACGCAAATTCAATGGAAATCGAAGGTCCGATTTCCATTGAATTTGCGGAAGTTCTCCACAGCCAGGACGACTTGTCCACAGGTGTCGGC
>NZ_JBEOVY010000261.1:0-11298 GCF_040295745.1 Saccharopolyspora sp. NPDC002686 | reverse complement strand
GGCGTCGGCCACGGCACCGCGCACCGCGTATTTCAGCGTCGACGCACCGGGTTTCAGCGTCACGCGCATCTCGTCGCCGTCGACCTGCACGTCGCCGCCGCCGTCGACCGAGGCGTCGGAGACGGTGAACACCCGCTCCTCGCCCGGGCCGGTCGCCTGCCGCAGCGGCGTGCTCCGGGTCACGGGCGAGCCCTGGGGGACGGTGATCCGCTCGGTGACCGACACCAGCCCGTCGCGCTCCAGCTTGAGGTGAACGTCGCTGGACACGGCGTCGGACGGCGCAGCCGGTTGTGCTTGGGCCGCTGCCGTCGGGACGCCCAGCAGCGCCCCGGTCAGTGCGATCACCAGCCCCCATTTGGTCAACACGGCCCGAACGATATCCGCCCGAAGCTAAGCTCTGGTCCGCAACCGGCGAGATCGATTCGAGGAAGTTGGGGAGATGACGGCCCGGCGGCGGACCGCTGAGCTCGACTGACCGTCCACTTCAGATACACCGCGAGGAAGACCGCATGACCCAGCCGCCTCGGCCGCCGCAAGGACCGCGACCACCGCAGCAGCCGTGGCCGCCCCAGCACCCCCGCGGCGGGCAGCAGCCCCAGCGACCGCACGGTGCACCGCAGGGTCCGCAGGGTCAGCGCCCGCCGTTACCCCCGCCCGGAGTCCGACCTGTTTCCGGGCCGCCGCCGGTCGCGCCGCCCCCGACCGCTCGCCCGTTCCCACCGCAGGGCGCCGCTCCGGGCCCGCAGATGCCACCGATGCGGCCCATGCGGCCGCCGCAGCGCAAGAGCAACGCCGGGGTCATCGTCGCGCTGGTGCTGGTCGGCGTGACGTTGTTCAGCATCACCATGATCGGCGCGGTCGCCGCCGCGATCACCTCGGACAGCGCTTCGGACTACAGCAGCTCGAGCAGCAGCGAGGCCACGACGTCCGAGGAGAGCACGTCCAGCACGACCTCGAGCTCGAGCAGCAGCGAGACCACGACCTCGAGCAGCACCTCGGAGAGCAGCACCTACGAGCCGGAGGACCAGGTCCGGCCGGTGTCGCGGCTGGGCGACCACCCGATCAACATCCCGAGCAACGGCGCGGTGAACACCTCCTGCAACCTGCCGTCCTTCGACACCGACGTGCAGTCGCAGGACCGCTTCTACCAGGCCGCGCTGCCCTGCCTGATGGAGGCGTGGACCCCGCTGCTGGAGGACGCGAACCTGCCGGTCCGGATGCCGCAGGTGATCACCAGCGGTGACGACTTCGAAACTCCTTGTGGCACGCGGAAGTGGGACCAGACCGCGATGTACTGCCCGGGCAGCCACACGATCTACATGACCGCGCGGTACTACTCCGAGAAGGAGCAGCGCACCGATGCCGGCGCGTACCTCGGCCAGTTCGCGCACGAATTCGGGCACGCGGTGCAGGGCATGGCCGGGATCAACGCCGCCTACGGCGACGCCTCTTACGACGCGGGTGGCGGCGACACCGCGGCTGGCCTGGAGCTGACCCGCCGCTCGGAGCTGCAGGCGACCTGCTTCGAGGGTATGTCGCTGGCCGCGCTGCAGAACGGCGGGGTCAGCAACGACTACATCTTCCCGGCGCTGCAGGACTCCCGCGAACGCGGCGACGAGTACAACGCGCAACGCGACCACGGCACCATGAAGACCAACCAGGCGTGGATCGACCAGGGCTTCTACAAGAACGAGGTCGCCCAGTGCAACACCTGGCTGGCCGACCCGTCCGATGTGAACTGAACCGGGCGGACCAGTTTCGGGATCAGCGGCGGCCGAGCATCAAGCCGTAGCCGCCGCCCGCGACGCAAGCGAGGGTGAGCAAGATCCAGTGGGCCCGCTCCGCGAGTTCGTCGAGCGGTGAACCGTTCGCCGTGGCCGGGCGCACCACGACGTTCCCGGTCGCATCGGCCGGGACCAGCACCGGGAACTTCTGGCCGCGGCTGTGCCCGCAGCCGTCGAACGGGACGCGGCGGACTTCACCGCCGATCTCGACCTCGACCAGATCGCCCGCCGCCTGCACGCCGCACGGACGCGATTCGACGACGGTCGCCGTCGCCGGGCGCAGCTGCGCGCGTTCGCGATCAGCTGCCACCACCAGCGGCCACACGACCGCTCCCGCCAGGGCCGCGCAGAGCAGCCCCAGGACAAACAGGGTCGACGCGACCGACGCCGAACCTCGTCGCCTTCGCACGACTCCGATATTGCCAGGACTTCCGGCGGTGACCGCGGGTCGTCGCGGAATCACCGGTCGCAGCGGGAGATCACGGCTCCGCCGGGGTCACCTTCTTCACGTACAGCAGGCGGTCACCGGACTCGATGGCGTCGGCTTCCGGCGCGTCCACCCGGTACAGGTGCCCGTCGCGGACCACGCCGAGCACGATGTCGGACAGGTGCCGCGGCGAGCCGCCGACCTCCTGCTCCTCCACCTCCCGCTCGGCGATCGCCAAACCGGCGTCCGGGGTGAGCAGGTCCTCGAACATCTCCACCACGGACGGCGTGGACGTCGCCATGCCGAGCAGCCGCCCCGCCGTTTCGCTGGAGACCACCGCGGAGTCCGCACCGGACTGCCGCAGCAGGTGGACGTTCTCGGCTTCCCGCACCGCCGCGACGATCTGCGCCTTCGGCGCCAGCTCTCGCGCGGTGAGGGTGACCAGCACCGCCGTGTCGTCGCGAGCCGGGGCCACCACGATGGCCCGCGCGCGCGTCGCACCGGCCACCCGCAGCACGTCCGAGCGGGTGCCGGAGCCGTTGACGGTGACCAGGCCCTGCGCGGAGGCCGCCTCGAGCGCGGTGTGGTTGGTGTCGACCACCACGATGCGGCCGGGGTCGGCGCCTTCGCCGAGCAGCGCGGTGACCGCGGACCGGCCCTTGGTTCCGTATCCGATGACGACCACGTGGTCGCGCACCTTGGACCTCCAGCGTTGGATCTTGAACGCCTGTCGCGAGCGCTCGGTGAGCACTTCCAGTGTGGTACCGACCAGCACGATCAGGAACAGCACCCGCAGCGGGGTGATGACCACCACGTTCACCAGCCGCGCCGTATCGCTGACCGGCGTGATGTCGCCGTACCCGGTGGTGGACAGCGTCACCGTGGCGTAGTAGATGGCGTCGAGCAGGCTGAGCCCGTCGCCCGCGTTGTTGTCCTGGTAGCCGTCGCGGTCCAGGTAGACCAGCAGCACCGTGGCCGCCAGGGCGAGCAGGGCGCCGATGATGCGGCGGGTGATCGAGCGGACCGGGCTGATCGTGCTGCCCGGCATCCGGATCACGCCGACCAGGGCGTGGTCCGGCAAGCTGGTCAGCTCTTCCTTGTCCGCCGACCCGCCCAGGAACGGGTGCGCCAGCGCCTTGGCCCTGCTCCGCATCATGAACAGTGCTCCCCGACTTCGCGACCACTCACGGCGCAGAACAGTAACCCCGGGCACGAGCCCGGTGCGGAGCGGCACCCCGGCGCGGATAACGACTTCTGATCCGAAGCGGAAGACCAGGCCCCGTTTCCCGGGTTGGGCGTTCTACGATGCAGAAGTGCAGCAGCTCCAGCACGCGGCCCGCGCCCTGGGTTGGGACGGCCAGCTGATCCCGGACGTGGAGGTCCTCGGCGCGAAGTTCGCCGCCGTGGTGCGCATCCGCCAGGACGTCCACCAGTGGCGCAGTCGCAACGGCTGGGCGCCCGAGCTCAACCCGGCCTGGTTCCGCTCCTGGTCCGAGCCGACCACGCACGATCACGTGCCGGTCCCCGCCGTGGACCTGCTCGGCGCTCTGGTCCCGGTGGCCCATCCGCGCTTCGCGCTGCGCGCGTGCGGAACGCTCTTGACGTTGGCGCCGTGCGCGGTGGTGCTCCCGTCGAACCAGCCGTACCGCCCGCTGCGCATGCTCGAGCTCGACTACTACGGGGTGGGCGCGGTCAACGCGGCGCCCGGCGGCCCGGCCGAGCTGGTGATCCCGCCGGAGGACCGGACCGCGGAGTTCGGTTCGTCCCTCTTCGGCCGCTGGCTCCTGGAAGTCCTCTACTCCCGGCTCCTCGAGCTCCCCCAGCTGACCGAGAACGCCTGACACAAGCTCGTGAGCACTTTGGGGTGCTATAGCCCCACAAAGTGCTCACGAACCCCGATGCCAGCCGCAGCGCGATTTCGGCGGTGAGCAGCTACCGCGAGGCATGGCCGGCACCGCCACGCAAAAGGACCACTGGAGACAGAATCGATCAGGCCAGGACGTACTCGTGCCAGTTGAGGCCTTCTGGGTTCCAGCGCATTCCGTGGCCTTCCTTCAGCATTCGGAGGGCCTGCATCGTGTGGGGCCAGCGGCGGATCGCGTTGGCCAGGGCGACCGGGGTCATCAGGTCGGCCGTGCGGCGGTGCTCACCTGGTCCGAGGAGGGCGACTCCGCCGGGTGTGGAGATGATGTCGGTGAGCGCGGTCTGACCGGACAGGGCGGTCTGCTCGACGCTGAGGATGGTGTGCGGCTGCAGTTCTTCCGGCCAGGCGCGGCGGTCGATGTCCATGGCCACCGGCTGGTCGCAGGAGCCGCACTCGCACTGGAACTCGCTGGCCCAGCCGTGCTGCTTCCACGACCACACGGCGGCCGCACCGGTGTCCAGGTCGGACAGCGCGGCGACGTGCGGCCATGCGCCGACGACGGCGCTGAGCAGCGTCTTCTTCGACGGGCGCGGGGATTGGCCCGGGCCGTCGAAGGACCAGGTGCCGGCGTCGTCGCGGTGCACCCGCACCAGCGGCGCGCGCATCGCGAGCACCTCGGCGTCCACGTGCACTTCGGATTCCGGTGGGGCGCTGAGCTTCCAGTGCGTGTTCATCGCGGGCATCCTGTTCCGCCGCGCGGCGGCATCTCAAGCTCCGCCACCCGAACGTGTTACCGCCACTTGCATCACAGCGCGCTCGGTGGTCCGGGAATCCGGGAAGGTTCACCCCGCTTCGGGAACGGCGGTGATGAGGTTCCGGATGCCGTCGGCGTCGAGGAGGTCGGCCGGGCGCAGGGTGTGGTCGTGGCGGACGTAGTGGAACGCCGCGCGGACCTTCTCCAGCGGCGTGCGGGACAGCTCCGCCCACGCCAACCGGTAGGCCGCCAGCTGCACCGAAAGCGCTGGCACCTTGTCGCCGCCGGGCACCGCGCCGGTCTTCCAGTCCACCACCGTCCAGCCGCCGTCGGGGTCGCGGAACACCGCGTCCATCCGGCCGCGCAGGACGATTCCTTCGACCTGGGTCTCGAACGGCACCTCGACGCGGTGCGGGGTGCGGTCGGCCCACGTGCCGGCCAGGAACGCCTGCTGCAGTTCGGCCAGGTCCTCCTGCATCGGCGCGGATTCGTCGGCCGCGCCGGGCAGTTCGTCGATGTCCAGCAGCGCGGACGAGGTGAAGCGGTGCTCCAGCCAGGCGTGGAAGGCGGTGCCGCGCCGGGTCATCGGGTTCGGCGGGAACGGCAGCGGACGGCGCAGCCGGCGCGCCAGGCCTTCGGTGTCCCCGGCCAGTTCGACGAGTTGGCTCACCGAGAGGTGTTCCGGCAGCCGGACCTGTTCCCGCCGCTGCGCTGCCGCCGCCCGCTCGGCGAGCAGAACTTCGACGTCCCGGGCCCAGCCCTCCTCGTCGTCGTCCTCCTCGGACTCCAACGAGTCCACATCGGACAGTGCGGCGCGCACCAGCTCCGCGCCTTCGGCGACCGCTTCGCGGCGCGGGCCCAGCGGATCGATCGGCCATTCCACGCTGCGCACCGATTCGGCCAGCGGGTTCGGCGCGTCCTCCGCGGGCTGCGGCGCCACCTGGTCGAGCACCCCGACGTTGGAGCCGTTCAGCACCGCTGCCAGCTCCTGCAGGAAGATCGACGGCCCCTTCGGCCGGTCGCCGTTCTCGCCCCACCAGTGCCCGGAGAGCAGCAGCGTCCGCTCCGAGCGCGTGACCGCGACGTAGAGCAGCCGCCGCTCCTCGGCGATCCTCCGCTCCTCGAACTCCTCGTCGTGGATGCCCAGCGCTTCGGTGATCTCCTTGCGGTCCATCCCGGACAGCCGGTCGACGTCCAGCACCGGCAGGTCCTGCGCGTCGCCGCGCAGCTCGGCGGGCAGCGAGGTGACCGAGCGGAGCCAGGACGACGACTTGCGCTTGCCGGGGAAGACGTCGTTGACCAGGTGCGGAACGGCGACCACCTGCCATTCCAGGCCTTTCGCCGCGTGCACGGTCAGCACCTGGACGCGGTCTTCGGCGACCTCGACCTCGCCCGGTTCCAACCCGTCCTCGGCGCGTTCGGCGGCGGAGAGGTAGTCCAGCAGGGAGGACAGGGTGGCCGACGGGCTGGTCATGGCGAAGGAGGTGACCACGTCGGCGAAGGCGTCCAGGTGGATCCGGCCCGGGCCCACCGATCGCGCGAGGCTCTCGATGTCGAGCAGCAGGGTCCGCTCGACGTCGGCGACCAGTTCGGGCAGCGGTTGGTCGAGACGTCGCCGCAGGTTGGCGAGTTCGGTACCGAGCTTGCGGATCCGCTGGTAGCCGGCCGCGGAGTAGCGCGCGGCGTCGCCGGGGTCGTCGAGGGCGTCGACGAGTCCGGCCTGCTCGGCGTTCTCCCCCGGCAGCGCCGCGGTGACCATTGCGGACGGATCGTCGGACTCCGGTTCCTTGAACGCCTGCGCGCCGAGTTCGCGCGCCCGCTCCCACAGCGCGGCGATGTCGGCGGCGCCGATGCGCCAGCGCGAACCGGTCAGCAGCCGCATCGCGGCCGTTCCGGCCAGCGGGTCGACCAGCGTGCGCAGCGCGCTGACCAGGTCCCGCACCTCCGCTTCGTCGAGCAGCCCGCCGAGGCCGACGACCTCCACCGGCAGTCCGCGTTCGCGCAGCACAGCGGCGATGTCGGCCATGTCCGCGCGCCGCCGCACCAGCACCGCGGCGGTCGGGGGCGAGCCGCCCTCGTCCAGCGCGGCGTGCCACCGCGCGGCGATCTGGTCGGCGACCCAGTCGAGCTCTTCTCGGACGTGCTCGGTCAGGGCGAGCCGGATGTCGCCGGGTTCCGCGCCTTCCCGGGGGCGCAGCTCGTCCACTTCGAGCCCGATCCGGCGCAGCGGTTCGGACACCGCGTTGGCGACTTCCAGGACTTCCGCGGGATTGCGGAAGCTGGTCAGCAGCCCGTAGCGGCTGGCCGGTGCCGGGCGCCCGCCGTCGGTGCGCGGGAAGTCGGTGGTGAAGCGCGGGAGGTTCGCCGCGCTCGCGCCGCGCCAGCCGTAGATCGCCTGCGCCGGGTCGCCGACCGAGGTGACCGGCAGCTGGTCGCCCTGCCCGAACAGCGATCGCAGCAGCACCCGCTGCGCGTGCCCGGTGTCCTGGTACTCGTCGAGCAGCACGGCGCCGTAGCGGGCCCGCTCGCCTTCGACGACCTCAGGATGTTCGGCGGCCAGCAGCGCGGCGAGCGACATCTGGTCGGCGAAGTCCATCGCGCCTTCCCGCCGCTTGCTCTGCGCGTACTCCTCGACCAGCGGCAGCAGCGCGATCCGCAGCTGCTGCGCGGCGACGACCTTCATCAGGTCCTGCGGCAAGTTCGCGCGCTGCCCCTTCGCCCGCGGCGCGTTCTCGATGACCTGGCACAGCTTCTCAGCGTGGTCGCGCAGATCGCGCGGACTCACCAGGTGCTCGGCGAGCTCCCCCGCCAGCGCCAGGACGTAACCGGTCACAGTGGACGGAACCTTGTCGGTGTCCAGGTCCTCGGTCCAGGTCGCGACCACGCGGTGCGCGAGCTGCCACGAAGCCGTCTCGCTCAGCAGCCGCGCGCCCGGCTCGACCGGCACCCGCAGCCCGTGCTCGCCGACGATCCGCCCGGCGTAGGCGTGGTAGGTCAGCACCGTCGGGTCTTCGGTGAGCACGGTGGACCGCAGCTGCCCGCTCGGGTCGACTTCGTCCAGCAGCCCCGATCCGGCGAGCCGGCGCAACCGCGCGCGCACCCGGTCGGCGAGCTGCCGCGCGGCTTTCCGGGTGAAGGTCAGACCGAGGATGCGCTCGGGCGTGACCAGCTGGTTCGCCACCAGCCAGACCACCCGCGCGGCCATGGTCTCGGTCTTGCCCGCGCCGGCACCCGCGACGACCAGCGCCGGTTCGGCGGGCGCGGCGATGACGGCGGCCTGCTCCGGTGTCGGCGGGTGCAGTCCGAGCGCCTGCGCGATCCGATGTGGACTGACCATCGCCCGCTCGCTCACCTGCACACCCCCACTGCTCCGTCCCGCGCAATTTCCATTGAAAGCGAACCTTCGATTTCAATGGAAATTGCGGACCTCCGGCGCGTCGGGACACGACACGCCGGGACCTGTGGACGAAGGCACGCGAATTCAATGGAAATCGGACGTCCGATTTCCATTGAATTCGCGTTGCCCCGGGGCCGCTCGGTCATTGGGCGACCTGCCTACCTTCCGGTTGGACCGGGCAGCAGGTCCGGGCCGGGCAGCGGGAGCAGTCGGCGTTCTCCGTGGCCACGTAGGCCGGGCCGAGGCTGTCGGCCGCCGCCGTGTGCACCACGTCGAGCCACACCTTGATCCGCTCGTCGTCCAACGCCTCCTGGGTCCGCTCGGTGGCCGCACCCTTGCGGTCGGACTTCGCTACGTAGAGCAGCCGGGCCCCGCCCGGGGCGTCGTGCTCGCCGAAGGCGCCCAGCGCGGCGGCGAGCTGGTACACCGCCAGCTGCGGGTGTTCCTCGGCATCGCCCTTGCTGACCGGGTTCTTGCCGGTCTTGACGTCCACGACGACCGGACGTCCTTCGCCGTCGGCTT
This sequence comes from Saccharopolyspora sp. NPDC002686, assembly GCF_040295745.1. Lineage (NCBI taxonomy): Bacteria > Bacillati > Actinomycetota > Actinomycetes > Pseudonocardiales > Pseudonocardiaceae > Saccharopolyspora > Saccharopolyspora sp. NPDC002686. Next base: position 2,550 of record NZ_JBEOVY010000261.1, on the reverse strand, counting down.
CGAGCCGGTCGACCCGACCCCGCAGCCGCAGCCACGGACCGCCGGGGCGGGCCGGGATCGTGACGTCGAGGTCCTTCTCCACCCCGATCTGGGTGAGTTCGGCCCGCGACTGCACCAGCCAGTTCACGAAGGCGTCGAGCATGTTCTCCACGCGCTTGCGCTCCTTGCGGGAGAACCACGGCGCACCGGCGTCCACCGAGTCCCACGCTTCGTCGAGCGCTTTGTGCAGCTGCTTGGTGTCCGCGCCTTCCGCAGCGGCCTGGACCAGCGCGTGCACCAGGGTTCCGGTGAGCGCGGCGAGTTCCGCGGTGTCCTGGCCGCCGTGCCGCTCCACCATCCAGCGCAGCGGGCACTTGGCCAGGATTTCCACAGTGGACGGAGACACGCGCACCGGTTCGTCGCCGGTCACCAGCGGTTCGGCCGTGGAGCTCTCCGGCAGCCCGTACCAGCTCTCCGGGCTGGCGCCCGGCACGTCCTCCGCCGCCAGCCGCGCCAGCTGCTTCGCCGCGCGCCGGCGCCGCTCCGGCAGCGCCTCCGGGTCGCACACGACCCGCCGCAGCTCGCCGACCAGGTCGGCCAGCGCCAAACCGCGTTCCGGCCGGGCGATCGGCCGCTCCACCGCGTCCGGATCGCTGTCCACGCCTTCGAGCTCGTCCAGGAACCGCGACGGCTGGTCGTCCTCGCCGCGCACCGCGCTGACCAGCAGGTTCCGCCGCGCCCGGCTGGCGGCGACCCGCAGCAGCCGGCGCTCCTCGGCCAGCAGCGGCGCGGTGGCCGACACCCGCTCGGAGTCCATCCCGGCCAGCACGTCGACCAACCGCTCCACCCCGAGCAGCGATCCGCGCAACCGCAGGTCCGGCCAGATCCCCTCCTGGATGCCGGGAATCGCCACGACTTCCCACTCCTGGCCGCTCGCGGCGTGCGCGGTGAGCACTTGGACGGCGTTGTCGCGGGGCGCGGTCGGTGCGAGCGAGCTGCCCGCGATCTGCTGGCTGGTCAGGTAGTCGGCGAAACCGGCGGCGTCGGCACCCGGCAACCGGTCGACGTACTGGGCGGCCGCGTCGAACAGCGACACGATGGCGTCCAGGTCGCGGTCGGCCTGAGCACCGACGACGCCGTGCCGTTCGGACTGAGCCACCCAGCGCTTCTCCAGACCGCTCGCCTTCCAGACCCGCCACAGCGTTTCTTCGACGCTGTGCCCGGCGGACACCGATTCGGCGGCCTTGCGCAGCAGGCCCGCGACCTTCCGGGCCGGCTCCGCTGCGGAGGCCTCGAGCGCGGCGAGCTGGTCGTCGTCCTGCAGGACTTCCACCAGCAGTTCACCGCTGGGCCGGCCACCACCCGAGGCCAGCTCCAGGCGCCGGAGTCCGCGCCGCAACCGCCGCAGCGCCAACGGATCGGCGCCACCGAGCGGCGAGGCCAGCAGCTCGGCCGCGGAATCCGGATCGAGCGCCTGCGGGCGCGCCGCGCAGCGCAGCAGTGTCAACAGTGGACGGACCGCGTTCCGCTGCGCCAGCGGGATGTCGTCCACCGGGAGCGCGATCGGCACGCTCGCGGCGAGCAGGGCGCGGCGCAGCACCGGCAGCGACAGACCGGTCGAGCGCACCACGACCGCCATCTGCGACCACGGGATCTCATCGATCAGGTGCGCCCGGCGCAGCTGATCGGCGACCCAGGTCGCCTCCTGCGCCTCGGTGGCCAGCAGCCGCACCTGCACCGAACCGTCGCGCTCGTCCTCGGGCTCGACCAGCTTGCGCTGCGGCCCCGAACCGGGCAGCCGCTCGGCCAGCCGCTGCACCGCTTCGCGGACCGCTTTGGACATCCGGTGGTCGATGGTCAGCACCTCGGTGCTGCCGCCGTCCGGATCGGAGTCCAGCAGGCAGCGCGGGTCAGCGCCGCGGAACGAGTACACGGCCTGGTCGGGGTCGCCGGCCAGCACGAACTCGGTGGCGGTGTCGCCGAGCCGCCTGATCAACCAGTACTGCTGCGGGTCCAGGTGCTGGGCGTCGTCGACGAACACGTAGCGCACGCGGTCCTGCTCGGCGGCGAGCAGCTTCGGATCGGTGTCGAAGGCCAGCAACGCCGAACCGACCAGCTCGGCGGCGTCCAGCGCGGGAGCCTGCGAACCACCGGCGCCGCGCAGCAACGTGACCCGCTCGTACTGCCGCGCGAACTTGCCGGCGGCGATCCACTCAGGACGGCCGTGCTGACGTCCGAGCGCCGCCAGCCGCTCCGGACCGACACCGCGCTCCGCGGCGCGCAGCAGGAGGTCGCGCAGTTCTTCGGCGAAGCCGGGCACGGTCAGCGCCGGACGCAGCGGTTCCGGCCAGTCCTCCGCACCGATCTCCACGTCACCGGCCAGCAGGTCGCGGATCAGCGCGTCCTGGTCCGGGCCGTTGAGCAGCTGCGGCGGCGGCAGCTCGTCGCGCGCCGCCTGCAGGCGCAGCACCGCGAAGGCGTAGGAGTGGACGGTCCGGACCAGCGGTTCGGGCGCGGTGCGCAGCTCGGTCGACGAGCCGGTGAGCAGCCGGGTGATCTCGGGGCGCATCC
>NZ_JBEOVY010000260.1:0-11355 GCF_040295745.1 Saccharopolyspora sp. NPDC002686 | reverse complement strand
TCACGTGGTGGTAGATCGTCTCGAACCGGCCGAGGATCTCGTCGATGTCGTGCCGGGAGACCAGGTGCTCGCTGGCCTTGCCCATCCGGTCGATCTCGGCGGACGCCGTTCGATGCGTTGGTGAGCGGCCGGGACGCCCGGCCGCCACCGGGTTTCACCGGCTGGAACCGCCGTGGAACTGGTAGGAATCAAGTACCTACGACCAGGAAGTGACCCCCGATGCGCTACATGATGATCGTGAAGGCCACCGCCGAGACCGAGGCCGGCGAGATGCCGAGCGAGGAGTTGCTCAAGGCGATGGGCGACTACAACGAGCAGCTGGTCAAGGCCGGCGTGCTGCTCGCGGGCGAAGGGCTGCACCCCAGCTCGGAGGGCTTCCGCACCGAGATCGCCACCGGCGGCGGGCGGTCCGTGGTGGACGGCCCGTTCACCGAGGCCAAGGAGCTGATCGCCGGGTTCTGGCTGCTGCAGGTGCGTTCCCGCGAGGAGGCCCTGGAGTGGGCCAAGCGGTGCCCGGAACCGGTCGAGGTGCGGCGGGTCTTCGACGCCGAGGACTTCGAGATGTCCGCGGAGGAGGCCGAGCGCGAGGCGAAGCTGCGCGAGGAAGTGCGCGAAGCGGGCGGAATCGCCTGAGCCGGCACGACGGCTGTGCTGAGATGGCGTGGTGACGGTTTCCGAAACCCACCGCGCCATCGAGGCGGTCTGGCGCATCGAAGCGCCCCGCGTCATCGCCGGACTGGCCCGGATGGTGCAGGACGTCGGCCTGGCCGAGGAGCTGGCGCAGGACGCGCTGGTCATCGCGCTGGAGAAGTGGCCGGAGACCGGCGTGCCGCCGAACCCGGGCGCCTGGTTGACCGCCACCGCCAAGCACCGGGCGATCGACCAGCTGCGCCGCAACGAGCGGCTGGTGCGCAAGCAGCAGGAGATCGGCCGGGACCTGGAGCACCAGCAGCACACCGAGATCGAGGTGGACTTCGGCCCGGACTTCGGCGACGACCTGCTGCGCCTGGTGTTCACCGCCTGCCACCCGGTGCTGTCCGCCGAGGCGAGGGTGGCGCTGGCGCTGCGAGTCCTGTGCGGGTTGACGACCAAGGAGATCGCCCGCGCGTTCCTGGTGCCCGAGCCGACCATCGCCCAGCGCATCGTGCGGGCGAAGAAGACGTTGGCGCGCAAGCAGATCCCGTTCGAAGCGCCGAGCGCCGACGAGCTCCCGGCGCGGCTGCCCGCGGTGCTGGAAGTCGTCTACCTCATCTTCAACGAGGGGTACACGGCCACGTCCGGTGCGGACTGGATGCGCACCGAGCTGTGCGACGACGCCCTGCGGCTCGGCCGGATCCTGGCCGGACTGGTGCCCGGCGAACCCGAGGTGCACGGCTTGGTGGCACTGCTGGAGATCCAGGCCTCCCGCTCCGCCGCGCGCACCGGCCCGACGGGGGAGCCGGTGCTGCTGCTGGAGCAGGACCGGGCCCGCTGGGACCAGCTGCTGATCCGCCGCGGCCTCGCCGCGCTCGAGCGGGCGGAGCAGATCGACGCACCACCCGGCCCGTACCAGCTGCAGGCGGCGATCGCGGCCTGCCACGCGCGGGCGCGCACGCCGGAGGAGACCGACTGGGCGCGGATCGCCCGGACCTACGAGCAGCTCTCGGAAGTCACGCCGTCGCCGGTGGTGGAGCTCAACCGCGCGGTGGCGGTGTCGATGGCGTTCGGCCCCGAGCACGGCCTGCACCTGGTCGACCAGCTGGTGGCCGAAGGTTCCCTGCGCGACTACCACCTGCTGCCCAGCGTCCGCGGCGACCTGCTGGTCAAGCTCGACCGGCCGGCCGAAGCCCGCGCCGAGTTCGAACGAGCCGCCGAGCTGACGGCCAACACCCGCGAACGCGACCTCCTCCTGGAGCGCGCCAAGACCTGCGGCTGATCGCCGGTGTGGCGTTGATCGCGCTGCCGCGCGGGTCCCGGCCACCGCTGGGTACGCTCGCGCGCATGACTCTGGCGACGGCTGACCTCGCGGACCGGGAAGGCCCGGAGGTACGCAGCTGCGACGTGCAGTTCCGCGACATCGGCGGGCGCGCGGCGTTCGAAGGCCGCATCCGCACCGTCAAGTGCTTCCAGGACAACGCCCTGCTCAAGGAGATCCTCTCCACGCCGGGCGAGGGCCAGGTGCTGGTGATCGACGGCCGGGGTTCGCTGCACACCGCGCTGATGGGCGACCTCATCGCCGAGCTCGGCCGGTCCAACGGCTGGAGCGGCGCGATCATCAACGGCGCGGTGCGCGACTCCGCGGTGCTGGCCGAGATGGACTTCGGCGTCAAGGCGCTGGGCACCAACCCGCGCAAGAGCACCAAGACCGGTGAAGGCGTCGCCGACGAGGTGGTCGAGCTCGGCGGCGTCCAGTTCGTGCCCGGCGAGTACGTGGTCGCCGACCGCGACGGCGTCGTGGTGATCACCGAGCCGTGACCAGCGCCGCTGCGCCCGCCGCGGGCGCAGCGGGAAGTACTGTGTGGATCCGTGCTAGCTCTCCTGCGCAGGTTTCCGCGGTTCCCTGCGGTACGCACCCGGCCGGCCGTGCCGGTCGTGCTCGGTTTCGCGGTGATCATCCTGCTCGGCACCGTGCTGCTCATGATGCCCTTCGCCGCCGAGTCCGGGCAGTCCACCGGGTTCGTCGCCGCGCTGTTCACCGCGACCTCCGCGGTGTGCGTGACCGGGTTGGTCGTCGTCGACACCGCGACCCACTGGTCCACCGCCGGAGAAGTGATCATCGTGGCGCTGATCCAGATCGGTGGCTTGGGCATCATGACCCTGGCCTCGCTGCTGAGCCTGCTGGTGTTCCGCCGCTTCGGGCTGCGCATGCGGTTGACCGCGCAGGCGGAGACCAAGGCGATCGGGCTCGGCGACGTCCGCCGCCTGGTGGGCAACGTCCTGCTGCTCACCGTGGCCTTCGAGCTGGTCGCCGCGGTGCTGCTGACGGCTCGGCTGTCCGCCGGCTACGACCTCGGATTCGGCCGCGCCGCGTACGAAGGCGTGTTCCACGCGATCTCGGCGTTCAACAACGCCGGGTTCGCGCTCTACCCCGACAACCTGATGGGTTTCGTCACCGACCCCTGGATCTGCCTGCCGATCGCGGCCGCGGTGATCGCCGGCGGGCTCGGGTTCCCGGTGTGGATCGAGCTGTTCCGCCGGTTCCGCCAGCCGCGGCGCTGGAAGCTGCACGTCAAGATCACCCTGCTGGCGACGGCGGTGCTGCTGGTCGGTGGAACCGCGGTGATCACCATCGCCGAGTGGACCAACCCCGGCACGCTGGGACCGCTGTCCTGGCCGGGCAAGCTGCTGGCCGGGTTCTTCGCCGCCGTGATGACCCGCACCGCGGGCTTCAACAGCCTCGACATCGGTGAGATGCACTCGGGCACGCTGCTGGTGCAGGACATCATGATGTTCATCGGCGGTGGCAGCGCGGGGACCGCCGGCGGCATCAAGGTCACCACCTTCGCGCTGCTGGCGTTCGTGATCCTGGCCGAGGTCCGCGGCGAGCCGAGCGTGCACGTGATGGGGCGCCGACTGTCCGAAGGAGTGCAGCGGCAGGCGCTGACCATCGTGCTGATCGCCGTCGGAGTGGTCATGGCGGTCGTGCTGGCGCTGCTGGCGATCACGCAGTTCAGCTTGGACCAGGTGCTGTTCGAGGCGGTTTCGGCCTTCGCTACCGTCGGCCTCTCGACCGGCATCACCGCAGACCTGCCAGAATCGGGGCAACTGCTGCTGGTGGCCCTGATGTTCATCGGCCGGCTCGGCCCGGTCACGCTCGCCTCGGCACTGGCCCTGCGCGAGCGGGCCCGTCGTTACGAACTACCCGAGGAGCGACCCATCGTTGGCTAGGAACGACGCAGCGAACCAGATCGTGGTGATCGGCCTGGGCCGGTTCGGCAGCTCGCTGGCCAGCGAACTGGTGCGCCACGGTTCGGAGGTGCTGGCCATCGACTCGCGGCCGACCGTGGTGCAGCGGTTCGCCGACGAGCTGACGCACACCGCGGTCGCCGACACCACCGACCCGGAGAGCCTGCGGCAGCTCGGCGTGCACCAGTTCAACCGGGCCGTGGTGGCCATCGGCACCGAGCTGGAGGCCAGCATCCTGACCACCTCGTTGCTGGCGGACTTCGGCATCCCCAACATCTGGGCCAAGGCCACCAGCCGCCAGCACGGCCGGATCCTGGAACGGGTGGGCGCGCACCACGTCGTGCTGCCGGAGCACGAGATGGGCAAGGAGACGGCGCACCTGGTGATCGGCCGGATGCTCGACTACATCGAGCTGGAGGAGGACCACTACGCGCTGGCGAAGACCCGAGCCCCGGCCGAGGCTGTGGGCCGGCCGCTCGGCGACGCGCGCCTCCGCTCGAAGTACGGCGTGACCGTCGTGGCCATCAAGCGTCCGGGGGAGCCCTTCACCTACGCGACAGCGGAAACGGTGGTGCGGGACGGCGACATCCTCGTCGTCGCGGGCACCAGCGAACAGCTGGAGCGCTTCGCCGAGCTGACCTGACTCACTCCCCGGGGCCCGGCGCTGCACGTCCGAGGTGGTCCAGCGCCTTGGCGAAGTGGTCGGCGAACAGCGGTGGGTTCTCCGCCATGGGGAAGTGCCCGAGGTCCGGCATCGTCCAGAAGACGGCCCCGGAGATCTTCCGCGCCGTTGCCTCCGACATCTCGGGCGTGCAGGAGTAGTCGTACTCGCCGGTCATCATGACCACCGGGCACCGCGCGGTGTCGATCTCGCCGACCCGGTCGCGGCCGTCCCAGTCGCCGCTGTAGAAGTCGATGTCACCGGCGAAGGTGCCGAACCCGCCCTGGGAGTAGCCCCACCACACCTTGCGGCGGTAGTGCTCGGGGCTCTGCGGTGCCATGAGCCCGTAGACCCACTCGGGGACGAAGACCGACTCGTTGACCAAGGGGTGCTTCGCCCACGACACCTTCCGGCCGGGAACCCGGTCGCTGGCCTCGCACGCGATCACCCCGCCGACGACGTCCGGGGCTCGGTGCGCCAGTTCCAGGCAGATCTCACCGCCCATCGAGGATCCGCTGACGATGGGCGCGGTCAGTCCGAGCGCGTCGATGACGGCGAGGACGGTCGTGGCGTACTGGTCGGTCGTCAGGGAGTAGCCGCCTGGTGGGACTCCGGGCAGCAGGTCGGAACGACCATGGCCGGGCAGGTCGAAAGCGATCAGCCGGCAGCGGGACGTCAACGAGGTGTCCGCCATGAGGTCGTGGTACTGGCGGCTGTCGGCGCCCGCGGTGTGGAGGAGCAGGACGTCCTGGCCCGCGCCGGCCGCCTCGTAGAAGATCTCCACAGGTTCACCGCGAACGCTGATGCGCACGTAGCCCGGTTCGAGGTCGGCCTTGCTCCGGACCGGAGGTGCGGCGGCAGGAGTGGCCGGACGACCTGAGATCGCCGTCCTGCCCAGCTCCAGCACCCGGCGCACGAGGTGTGCGTGCTGCACCATCGCCAGTTCGCTGCCCTCGACGTGCGCGCCGGGAACGCGCATGAGCATGCCGAAGAAGTTCTGGTACGCGGGCGGTGGCACTGCCTGGAAGAACCGGCTCCAGTCGGCAGGTGCCGCGACCAGCTCGAAGTCGGCGGCGCCGGTCGGCTCGACGAGCTGTCCGCTGCTGAAGCCGAACAGCGCGTTCTGCTCCCCGGCGCGGATCCCGAAGGTGACCGTGGTGGCGGTCGCGAGGGCGGACAACTCCCGGTCTTCCCGGCAGGCGTCCATCCACCGTTCGAGGTCGGCGTCGTTCCATGCCGTGCTCACTCCAGCGTTCCTTTCGTGGTCCGTTCCGGCTCGGTCGAGTACCTGCGGCCCGGCTGCGTGGCGAAGAAGACCGAGATGAAGGTCAGAACGCTGACGGCGATCAGGTACGGGGGCAGGGCTGCTGCGGCGCCGATGCCGGTGGCCAGCAGCGCGGTCAGGATGAGCGGTGCGAAGCCGCCGCCGAAGATCGCGCCGATCTGGTACCCGAGCGAGGCTGCGCTGTACCGGACTTCGGGCGAGAACATCTCCGCGAACAGGGTGGCCATCGGCCCGTACATCAGCGGGTGGATCAACGAGAGCCCGATGACGGAGGTGACGCCGAGGACCCAGGTGGAGGTGGCGGACTCGTTGATGGCGAAGAACGGGTAGGCGAACGCGGCGAACAGCACCGCCCCGGTGAGGAAGACCTTGCGCCGGCCGATGCGGTCGGACAGGGCTGCCGCCAGCGGGATGGTGAGCACTTCCAGGCCCGCGGCGATCGCGACGATGATCAGCACGGCCGAGCGCTCCAGGCCCAACGACGACGTGCCGTAGGTGAGGACGAACGTCGCGAAGAGGTAGAAGTTGACGAACGGCGCCAGGCAGCTGCCGATCGCGAGCACGATGTTGAGCGGGTGGTTCTTCACGGCGTCGAGGATCGGCAGCTCGGAGCGCGAGCCCGCTTCCTTCACGTCCTGGAACTCGGGTGATTCGACGACGTTGAGCCGGATGAACGTGCCCACCACGACCAGCGCGGCGCTGAGCAGGAACGGCACTCGCCAGCCCCAGCTCATGAACGCCTCGTCCGGGAGCATCGAAAAGCCCCCGAACGCCACCGTCGCGAGGATCAGACCTGCGGGAGATCCGGCTTGGGTCCAGCTCCCGGCCAATCCGCGCTTGTGCTCCGGGGAGTGCTCGACGGACATGAGCACTGCGCCACCCCATTCGCCCCCGACGGCGAACCCCTGCACGACGCGGCACAGCACGAGCAGGATCGGGGCCAGCACACCGATCTGGGCGTAGGTCGGCAGCAGGCCGATGGCGATGGTGGAGGCGCCCATGCCGACGAGGCTGTAGATGAGCATGGACTTGCGGCCGACCCGGTCGCCGAAGTGTCCGAAGAGGACACCTCCGAGGGGGCGGGCGATGAAGCCCGCGGCGAACGCGCCGAAGGCGGCGATCGTGCCCGCGAGAGCGGAGAACTGCGGGAAGAACAGCTTGTTGAAGACCAGCGCGGACGCGGTCCCGTAGAGGAAGAAGTCGTACCACTCCACGGTGGTGCCGATGAAGCTGGCGGCGACGACCTTCCGCGTCATCGAGCCCGCTTCCGCCGGTCTTGCTCGGATCGTGTTCGGCATCGAACCTCCTCGCGGGGGTGCAGCAAGAGCGGGGGAACGACCCGGGCCGGAGATCGGCATCGCGCCGCAGAAGAGCGCGGACAGCTCTGTGCACTAGCGTATGCAGAAGAATACGTTCATTGATGCCATCGTCAAGTATTTGTCCGGAGGACGGGCTTTCGGAGCTGATAATCAGCGAGTTCGCGCTTGACAAGCGGAGCTTCGATCTTAGTATCCTGCTGTATACAAAATGATCCAACGGGCCGCACGGTGTGTTCGGTCCCGCGCGCCGACGTCGAAGACCAACAGTGCTGTGGAGTGCGCCGCATGACCAGAGTCAGCTACCGGATGCTCATCGGGGGACAGCGGGTGGGGGCGTCCACCGGGCATGAGCTGCCCGCGATCAACCCCTTCACGTCTGCCGAGTTCGCCACCGTCCCGGACGCCGGACCGCGGGACGTGGACGCCGCCGTGGCCGCGGCCCGCGCCGCGTTCGACGGGGGCTGGTCGACGACTCCCGGAGTCCGCCGCGCGGAGCTGATGAACCGGCTCGCCGGGCTGGTGGAGGAGCACGCCGACGAGCTGGGCCGCTTGGAGTCCACCGACAACGGCAAGCTGGTCCGCGAAACCACCGGCCAGGCGCGCTTCGCCGCCCGCAACTACCGGTTCTTCGCCGGCTACGCCGACAAGCTCTACGGGCGCACCATCCCGCTGGACGACCCGGACACGTTGGACTTCACGCTGGCCGAGCCCATCGGCGTCGCCGCGCTGATCACCGCGTGGAACTCGCCGATGCAACTGCTGGCCAACAAGCTCGCACCGGCGCTGGCCGCCGGGTGCTGCGTGGTGGTCAAACCCTCCGAGCACGCCTCGGCGACCACGCTGCTGATGGCGGACCTGGTCGAGGAAGCAGGGTTCCCGCCGGGCGTCATCAACATCGTGACCGGCGGCCCGCAGGCCGGGATCGCGCTGTCCGAACACCCCGGACTGGACCGGATCAGCTTCACCGGCAGCGTGCCGACCGGCAGCGCGATCGCGGCCGCAGCGGCGCGCAACCTAGTCCCGGTCACGCTGGAGCTAGGCGGGAAGTCACCGAACATCGTCTTCGCCGACGCCGATCTGGACCGCGCGGTCACCGGCGCGGTCGCGGGGATCTTCGCCGCCGGCGGGCAGACCTGCATCGCGGGCAGTCGGCTGCTGGTGCACGAGTCGGTGTACGAGAAGGTGGTGGCGGCGGTCGCGGCACGGGCCGCGGAGATCCGCCTCGGCGACCCGATGGACTCGCGTACCCAGATGGGACCGGTCGCCAACAAGCCGCAGCGCGACCGCATCCAGCGCGCCATCGACGCGGGTGTCGAGTCCGGGGCCCGCGCGCTGGTCGGTGCCGAGCCGGTCGACGACCCGGCACTGGGGGAGGGCCTGTTCGTGCGACCGACGGTGTTCGCCGACGTCGCGAACGACTCGGTGCTGGCCCGGGAGGAGATCTTCGGCCCGGTGCTGTCCGCGATCCCGTTCGCCGACGACGACGAGGCCGTCGCGATCGCCAACGACAGCGATTTCGGCCTGGCATCGGGGATCTGGACCAATGACCTGACCCGCGCCCACCGGGTCGCGAAGCGGTTGCGGGCGGGCACGGTGTGGGTCAACACCTACCGGGCCAGCGCCGCGCAAGCACCGTTCGGTGGCACCAGGAAGTCCGGGTACGGCCGCGAGCGCGGCGAGGAAGCGCTCCACGAGTACTTGACCACGAAGAACGTGATGGTCGACCTCACCGGCAGGACCCCCGATCCGTTCTCGATCCGCCTCTGAGCGCCGAAATCCAGACTGGGAAGGGGAACATCGGTGAGTGACACCGTTTCGTTGTGCGGCCTGGGGAACATGGGCGGCGCCGTCGCCGGCCGCCTCGCCGCGCACGGCCCGCTGCGCGTGTTCGACCTGGATCCGGATCGGGTCGCGCAGGCCGCCGAACACCCGCAGGTCACCGCCGCCGCTTCGGTGGCGGAGCTGGCGGAGGCCGACGTCGTGCTGCTTTCCCTGCCCGCGCCGAAGATCTCGCTGCAGGTGATCGCCGAGCTCGCGCCGCGGATGCGCGCTGGTGGTGTGATCGTGGAGACCAGCACCGTCAACCCCGCGGACATGGCCGAGGAGCAGGAGATCTGCGCGGAGCACGGCATCGGTGTGGTGGACGCGGCGATCCTCTCCGGCGTGTCCCAGATGGCTGGTGGTACCGCGACTCTGCTGGTGGGCGGCGCCGAGTCCGATGTGGACAAGGTGGCTGACGTGCTGGCGGCGATCAGCGCGGGTGTCACCAGGTTCGGGCCCGTGGGCAGCGGCATGGCCGCTAAGGTGATCAACAACGCGGTGGCGCACGCCGTGATGGTGGTGCTCGCCGAAGCCGGTGCGCTCGCCGCGGCCACCGGGGTCTCCGGTTCCGCGCTGGCGGCACTGCTGTCCGGCCCGGAGGCAGGGCTCACCCGCCCGTTGACGCACCGCTTCGCCGAGCGCGTCCTGCACGGCGACTACGACGGCGGCATGCCCACCGAGGCCGCTCGCAAGGACTCCACCCTGGCGCTGGCCATGGCCCAGGACAGCGGGGTGCCGCTGTTCGGGATCCAGGGCGCGCACACCGTCTACGAGCTCGGCGTGGCCGAAGGGCTCGGTCGGCTCGACTACGCCTCGATCGCCACGCTCTGGGAGCGGTGGACCGGCCGTCCCATGACCGGAACGGGGAGCGAGGTCAGCGATGGCTGAGGAGTTCCAGGTCTACGCGATCAGGTTCGCGCACCGCGAAGCGTCGGTGCGCGGCGAGCACTTCTACGGCCACGACCCGTGCGCGCTGGACGCCTGGCCGATCTCGTACTACGTGTGGCTGGCCGTCTCGGAATCCCGCGCCGTGCTCGTCGACGCCGGTTTCACCCCGGAAACCGCGGCACGGCGGGGTGACCGCGACTACCTGCAGTCGCCGATGGACACCATCCGCGCGCTGGGCGTGGACCCGGACCGCATCGGACACCTGGTGATCAGCCACCTGCACTACGACCACTCCGGTCACGTGGCGGACTTCCCGCGGGCCGAGGTCGTGCTCCAGGAATCGGAGATGGCGTTCTGGACCTCCCGCCACGCGGGCCGGGCGCAGCTGGCGCACTTCGTGGAACCCCCGGACGTCGCGTACCTGGTGGAGCAGAACTTCGCCGGCCGGGTCCGCCTGGTCGACGGGACGCACGAGGTGGTGCCGGGCGTGACCGCGCACCACGTCGGCGGGCACACCCCGGGCCTGCAAGTCGTGCAGGTCCGCACCGCCGCGGGCAACGTCGTGCTCGCGGCCGACGCGTCCCACTTCTACGAGAACGTGGAGCGCGTGAAGCCCTACGGAATCGTCACCCACCTGCCGACGATGTACGACGCGTTCGACGCACTGCACGCGTTGGCGGACCACCCGGACGGGATCGTGCCCGGCCACGATCCCCAGGTGCTGCAACGGTTCCCGGCGGTACCGGGTCTGGAGGGCCTGGCCGTCCGCATCGCCTGAGAGGCCGATGCATACCTGGGTATGCTGTCGGGAACCGCTCACGAGCGGCTCAGCGGAAGGGGGCGTCGGCGCTGTCCGAACTGTACGAACGGCTGCGCGGCGAGATCGTCGACGGCACGTTCGAGGCGGGAGCTCAACTGGTCGAGCTGGTGCTGGCCGAGAAGTACGGCACCAGCCGGACGCCGGTGCGCGAAGCCCTGCGCAGGCTGGAGCAGGACGGGCTGGTGGAGCGCGGCGATCGCGGCATGCGCGTGCGCAGCCGCAGCCCCGAGGAGATCCTGGAGATCTACGAGGTCCGGATCTCCCTGGAAGCGACCGCGGCGGCGGCCGCCGCCCAACGGCGCAGCGACTTCGACCTGATCCGCATCCGGCGCGCGCAAGCGGCGATGGACGGCACCGCGACCGATGATCCGCCCGCGATGGCGGCGGCGAACCGCGCGGTGCACGAGGCGATCTGGGCGGCCAGCCACAACGGCACCATCGTCGACCTGCTGACCCGCCTGAACAACCACCTCACCCGGTACCCGGCCACCACCCTCAAGGTCCCGGGACGCTGGTCCGAGGCGCTGGTCGAGCACCACGCCCTCATCGACGCGATCGAGCAGCGCGACGCCGACCGGGCGCACGACCTGGCCCGGGACCACATGACGAAGGCCCGCGAACTCCGCCTGCAGACGCGTTCACCCCGGACGGCACCGCGACGGCGGCGAACTCCTGC
>NZ_JBEOVY010000259.1:0-11381 GCF_040295745.1 Saccharopolyspora sp. NPDC002686 | reverse complement strand
CTCCGCCGACCGCGACACCGGTGAACCGGGCCCACCCGGCGAAACCACCGGACTCACGACCCCAGCGCGAAGTCGACCGGACTCACATGTCGAGGCCGAGGTCCAGGGCTGGGGAGGAGTGGGTCAGGCCTCCTACCGCCAGGTAGTGGACTCCGGTCCGGGCGTAGGCGCCGGCCACGTCGAGGGTCAGGCCGCCGGAGGCCTCCAGCTCCGTCGACGGCGAGACCGAGCGGACCCGGCGGACGGCTTCCGCGCACTGGTCCGGGGTGAAGTTGTCCAGGAGGACCAGGGACACGTCCTCGGCCAGGACCTCGTCCAGCTCGTCCAACGTGGACACCTCGACCTCCATCGGGAGGTCCGGGGCGTGCTCCCGGCAGGCCCGCACCGCGGCGACCGCCGAACCGGCCGCCACCACGTGGTTGTCCTTGATCAGCACCGCATCGCCCAGGCCCATGCGGTGGTTCGCACCGCCGCCGCAGCGGACCGCGTACTTCTGCAGCACCCGCAGGCCCGGCAGGGTCTTGCGGCTGTCGCGGATGCGGCAGCCGGTGCCCGCCACCGCCTCGACCCACGCCGCGGTCGCGGTGGCGATGCCGGACAGGTGGCACAGCAGGTTCAGCGCCGTGCGCTCGGCCGTGAGCAGGCCGCGGACCGGGGCTTTCACCCGCAGCACGCAGTCGCCCGGCGCCAGCACGTCGCCGTCGGCGCGCTCGGACAGCACCGCGTAGGCGTCCGCGCCCAGCACTTCGTCGAGCACCAGCCGCACCAGCGGCAGCCCGGCGACCACCCCGGCCCGGCGGGTGTTGAACCCGGCTTCCGCGATCGCGTCGGCCGGGACCGTCGCCTCAGTGGTCGCGTCCGGTCCGTAGCGCAGGTCTTCAGCCAGCGCGGTGCGCACCACTTCGCGCGCGTCGTCGATGTCGATGGTCATGCCGCGGTCCTCGCAATCCCGGCCGTGGTGTGGATGAGCCAACCCGAGGCGTCCAGCCGGAACACCGTGCTGCGCCGCCAGCGCAGGTCGTCGGTGTCCGGGAAGTCCGTGCGCCGGTGGCAGCCGCGCGACTCGGCGCGCTGCCGGGCCGCGGCCAGCAGCGTCTGCGCCGTCATCAGCAACGACGCGTCCTCGACGGCTTCGCGCGTCCGAAGTGGGCGGACCACCGCCGCCTCGTCCAGCGCCTTGGTGGCCGCGGCCAGCCCCTCTTCGGAGCGCCCGATGCCCGCGTGCCTGCTCATCGTGGACTGCAGCAGCTCGCGGTCGACCACCGCGAGCGCGGGCTGGACGAACTCGCCGACCGGCTTGCGGTTCAGCAGGCCGCAGCACAGGTCCTTGGCCACCGCCTCGGCTGCTCGGGCCCCGACGACGAGCCCTTCCAGCAGGCTGTTGGACGCCAGCCGGTTCGCGCCGTGCAGCCCCGTGCAGGCCACCTCGCCCGCCGCGTAGAGGCCCGTCACCGAGGTCCGGCCGTCCACGCTGGACATCACGCCGCCGCAGGAGTAGTGCGCGGCGCTGGCCACCGGGATCGGTTCGCGCACCGGGTCGATCCCGGCCTCCCGGCAGGCCGCGTGCACCGTCGGGAACCGCTCGGCGAACCCGGGGCCGATGCTGGTCGCGTCCAGGAACACGTGCTCCGACCCGGTTTCCGCGGCACGGCGGTTGATCGCCGCCGACACGACGTCGCGCGGCGCGAGGTCCTCCAGCGGGTGCTCACCGGCCATGACGCGCTGGCCGTTCACGTCGACCAGCACCGCGCCCTCGCCGCGCACCGCCTCGGTGATCAGCGGACGCCGACCGCGCGGCCCGCCCGGCGTGTAGAGCACCGTCGGGTGGAACTGCACGAACTCCAGGTCCGCCACGGTGGCACCGGCCCGCAGGGCCAGCGCCACACCGTCCGCAGTGGACACATCGGGATTCGTCGTGGCCGCGTAGAGCTGCCCGAGACCGCCCGTGGCCAGCAGAACCGCGGGTGCGCGCAGCACTCCCGGCCGGCTCTCGGAGTCCATCGCGAGCGCACCCGCGACGGAACCGTCCTCGCCGCGCAGCAGCTCGACCACGCAATGCTGCTCCAGCACCGGAATCCCGCCACCGCGCACCGCATCGGTCAGCGCGCGCTGGACCTCCGCGCCGGTGGCGTCGCCGCCCGCGTGGATCACGCGGAACGCGCTGTGCCCGCCTTCGCGGGTCCGCGCCAGCTCGCCGTCCGCTCCGGCGTCGAAGCGGGCACCGGCCGCGCGCAGTCGCGCGATCGCCGCCGCACCGTCGGACAGGATCTGCCGCACCGCCTGGCGCGAGCACAGCCCTACGCCCGCGGTCAACGTGTCCTCGACGTGCTTGCTGAGGCTGTCGCCCGGGTCGAGCTCGTCGGGCCGGACCACGGCGATGCCGCCCTGCGCCCAGCTCGTGTTGCCCGCCGACACCGAGTCCTTGCTGACCACCAGCACCCGGAGTCCCAGCTCGCGGGCCCGCAGCGCGGCGGTCATGCCCGCGACACCGGTGCCGACGACGAGCAGGTCAGCGCCCGCTTCCCAGGTCATTCGCCGCCTCCGGGCTTGCCGATGGCGATCATCCGCTCCACCGAGGCCCGCGCGCGGTCGGCGACGTCGGTGGGCACGTGCACCTCGTCGGCGCCCTCGCGCAGGCAGCGCAGCAGGGCGGCCGGGGTGATCATCTTCATGTACCGGCAGGAGGCCCGGTCGTTGACCGCGCGGAAGTCGATCTCCGGCGCGGCCTTGCGCAGCTGGTGCAGCATCCCGACCTCGGTGGCGACCAGCACCGAGCGCGCACCGGTGTCGCGCGCGGCGGTCAGCATGTCGCCGGTGGACAGGATCTTCACCCGCTCCTGTTCGACGATGCCCTCCCCCGCCAGGTACAGCGCCGAGGTCGCGCAGCCGCACTCCGGGTGGATGAACAGGTCCGCGTCCGGGTTCGCAGCCGCGCGCTCGGCCAGCTCCGGGCCGTTGATGCCGGCGTGCACGTGGCACTCCCCGGCCCAGATGTGCAGGTTGTCCCGGCCGGTCTCGCGCTTGACGTGCGCGCCGAGGAACTGGTCCGGGCAGAACAGCACCTCGCGGTCGGCCGGGATGGAGCGCACCACGTCGACCGCGTTGGAGGACGTGCAGCAGATGTCGGTCTCCGCCTTCACCTCGGCGGTGGTGTTCACGTAGGACACCACGACCGCGCCCGGGTGCTCGGCCTTCCACTCGCGCAGCTGCTCGGCGGTGATCGAATCGGCCAGCGAGCAGCCCGCGCGCTCGTCGGGGATCAGCACCGTCTTCTCCGGGCCGAGGATCTTGGCGGTCTCGGCCATGAAGTGCACGCCGCAGAAGACGATCGTGCTCGCGCTGCTGCTGGCCGCGATCCGGCTCAGCGCCAGCGAGTCCCCGGTGTGGTCGGCGACGTCCTGGATCTCCGGCAGCTGGTAGTTGTGCGCCAGCAGCACCGCGTCCCGCTCGTCGGCGAGCGCGCGCACTTCGCGGGCCCAGTCCGCGTCGGGCCGGACTCCCGCGTAACCGGCGTCGGTCCGCTCCCAAGTGGCAGTAGCGGCCATGTCGTCCTCCTCGCCGGATCCCCCGGGCAGCTCGTCCGGAAGGTCCGTTCAACACCCCGGCTCAACGGCTCCGAGGTTTTCGCCTTAGAATCGAAAACGTGCCACATACTAACACCGCTCATCCCCCGAAAGGGAGCGACGCTGGTCACGAAGTGCTGGCCGGGGTGCTCCAAGTCCGCGACGGCCACCTGCAGGTGATGCTCTGGCAGCGCGCCCAGGAACCGGACCTGCACCGCTGGTCGCTGCCCGGTGGGCGGCTGTCGGCCACCGAGGACGTGGAGACCTCGATCCGCCGCCAGCTGGCCGAGAAGGTCGACGTGCACAAGCTCTCCCACGTCGAGCAGCTGTCGGTGTTCAGCGCCCCGGACCGGGTCCCCGACCGCCGCGTGGTGGCCACAGCCTTCCTCGGCCTGGTGCCCTCCGACGTCGACCCCGAGGTCCCCGCCGACACCCAGTGGCACCCCGTCGAAGCCCTCCCGCCGACGGCCTTCGACCACGAGCAGATCGTGCTGGCGGTCCGGGACCGGCTGCGCGCCAAGCTGTCCTACACCAACATCGGCTTCGCGCTGGCCCCCGCCGAGTTCACCGTCTCCGAACTGCGCGACATCTACTCCGCCGCGCTCGGCTACCAGGTCGCGTCGACCAACCTGCAGCGCGTCCTGACCCGCCGCGGCGCCCTGGAACCCACCGGCCGCACCGTCCCGGCCGGCCCCTCCGGCGGCCGACCCCCAGCGCTGTTCCGCTTCACCAGCCGCGATCTCCAGGTAACCGACCCCTTCGCCGTCTTCCGCCCGCCGAGCTAGAGGATTGATTTCGTGGTCGTTCTGCGTGGCGGTGCCGGTAGCGGAACCTCAGCGCCCGCCTGGACTCCGGGTGCCCGACTTGATGTATGCCAATACACGGCAGTCGGGCCGTCCTCGCCAGGCGAACGCTGAGAACCCGCGGCGGCGCAAGCTGCGAGCGTGGGCTATGCGCCTGACGGCGCATCAAAGACAAAGGCCAGGACGAACAACATGCGCCGAGAACCACCTCCTGATCCCGCCCCGGTGACCTGCGGGGATGTCGATGAGGCGGTGCGGTCGGGGTGGTGGGCAGTTAGGTTGGGGGCGTGTTGGACGTCTTGCCGTTGTTCCCGCTGGGGTCGGTGTTGCTGCCGGGCGGCCACCTGCCGCTGCACGTCTTCGAACCGCGCTACCGGCAGCTGGTCGAAGACCTCGTCGGCGAATCCGTGCCCGACCGCAGGTTCGGCGTGGTCGCCATCAAGCAGGGCTGGGAGGTCGGCGAGGACAACGTGGACTCGATGTACGACGTCGGGTGCTCCGCGTTGCTGGACGACGTCCGCCAGCTGCCCGGCGGGCGCTACGACGTCAGCGCCGCGGGCGAGCGGCGGTTCCGGCTGCTGCAGATCGACAGCACCACCGCGCCCTACCTCGTCGCGAACGTCCAGTGGCTGCCGGACACCGAACCGGCCAGCGACTCGCCCGGCCGCCGCGAGCACCTGACGAGCACCGCCCGCGCGGCGCACCAGCGCTACCACTCCACCGGCCTGCGCGGCGGCCGCCGCGAAACCCCCGGCGCGGACGCCGAAATCGCCGATCTGTCCTACTTGCTCGCCGACGACTGCGTGCTGACCGTGGAGGACCGGCAGGACCTGCTCGCCGAAACCGACCCGCTGGCACGGCTTCGCCTGGTCCGCCGGTTGCTGCTGCGCGAAGCGGAATTCCTCCGCGAGCTCCGAGCGGTGCCGGCCCCGCTCACCGAGTTCACCCAGGGCACCAGCGTCAACTGAGATCTGCCTCCGCTGGTCGGTTCGCGCGGCGGTGCCGGTGGCGGCCCCCAGCAGGAGTCACACGTCAACGGTCGTCCCCTGCAGCGACGACTGTGACCTTCGTCCGCATTCCAGGTGGAACCGGGCACGACCGGAAACAGTCTCAAACCCTGTTGACCACCAAACTCAAGAGAAGAGCGCGGACTCATGAAGCTCCGTTCAACCGCTGCTATCGGCGTGGCCTGCTGCACCCTGTTCCTGTCGACCGCCTGCAGCGGCGGGAAGCTGGAGATTCCGTTCAGCCCAGCGACACCCGCGGCTCCTTCCCCGCGCACATCCACGACATCGGTGGCGGAACCAACCCCGACGAGCTCCGATGCGACGGAAGCACCGACCTCCACCGGGCGGGCACCGATCCCGGATGCGCAGCCGGCGGACTTCGTCCCCGACGACCTGTCGACGGTGTACGAGTTCGGCTACATCCTCAACTACGTCAACAAGTACCCGGGCTGGATCGCGCTCACCGCGGACGCACCGGTGTACGACTCCTCGCGCGGCGGCTACAAGGTGCACGTGTACTTCAACGCCTACGGAGGGCGCGACATCATCCTCCGCGACGAGTGGTCGCTGGAGGTCGGAGGCGAGAAGGTCGTAGCGTCGGAGTCCCCGGCCGTGACAGATCCGTACTCGTTGGAGAACTGGATCCCGGAGCGCACGCCGATCGGCAACGCTGGTGACGCGACCTCGAACGCGCTCGTCGCGGACATCCTGTTCACGATGCCGGAGACCAGTCAGCCGATCACGATGCACTACGACAACGTGGACGGCGATGTGCACGCCACCTGGCACGACGGTGGATACGGCTCCTGATCCTGGGCCGATCAGCGCCGGAGGGCTGGATAGGATCACCCGCATGTCCTCACCTGGTGGTCCATGGGGTTCCGATCCGAACGGTCAGCAGCACGCTCCGCTGGCCGGCCAGCCGATGGGCAGTCCCCAGCAGCCCGGCGGGCAGTACCAAGGCTTCGGCCAGCCGCAGCAGCCGCAGTACCAGCAGGCTCAGTACCCACAGCCGCAGTTCCAGCAGGCTCAGTACCAACAGCCGCAGTACCCGGGCATGGTGAGCGGTTTCCCGACGCCGCCGAAGAAGAGCCGGGGCCCGGTGATCGCCGCGATCGTGCTCGGCGTGGTGGTCGTGATCGCCATCGTCACCACGATCGTCGTGCTCGTCCCCGGCGGCAGCGACGAAGCGGCACCGCAGCCGACCGCGAAGCCGACCACCTCCCAGAGCACCCCCACCGCGCAGCCGACCGCGGCCAACCCGGACCTGCCGCCGGTGGTCCCGGGCTGGCAGGTGGTGCGGGCGCCCAGGAAGACCGCGCTCTACGACGTGCCGATGGAGTGGGAGCTGGATCCCGATCCGGATGGGCTCCACGCCTACGGCCCGCCGGAGGACCCGGTGACCTTGAGAGGCGTGGCCGACTACCAGGCCGGCTTCTGCCCCGGCGACTCCAACAGCTACCGCGCGACCTCGGGCGTGAGCGCCCGCTACGGACCGGACGACACCACGGTCGCCACCCAGACGCTGGCCAAGTTCATCGAGCTGGCCCACACCCGCGACGGCGTCGCGCCCGTGGTCGAGACCGGCGCGCCGGAGCAGATCCAGCTGCCCGGCAACATCCCCGCGGTCCGCGTCACCGCGCGCGTGACGCTGCCCGCCCCGGGCCAGTGCGACTCGGCGAGTGTGCTGGCGAGCGTGGTGGCGACGAACAACGACGGGCAGAGCTCCGTGGTCCTCATCGCCGCCGCGGACCAGGAAGTGGAAGGTGCCTTCACCGGCGACCAGCTCAACCAGCTGACCGGATCCTTCCGCGCAGAATGACGGAGAACCGCGCCCCGGCTCTGCTCAAGAGCCGGGGACCGAGTTCACCCACCGCACCAGCGTCGACTGAACACCCGCCGACTTGGGCCGATCAGCGCCGGAGGGCTGGATAGGATCACCCCCATGTCCTCACCTGGTGGTCCTTGGGGTTCCGATCCGAACGGTCAGCAGTACGACCCGCTGACCGGTCAGCCGACCGGCGGTGCGCAGGGTCAGCAGCCCGGCGGGCAGTACCAGGGCTTCGGCGCGTTCGGCCAGCCGCAGCAGCCACCGCAGTTCCAGCAACCCCAGTACCAGCAGCCGCAGTACCAGCAGCAGTACCCGGGCATGATCAGCGGTTTCCCGACGCCGCCGCCGAAGAAGAGCCGCGGTCCGATGATCGCCGCGATCGCGCTCGGCGCGGTGGCCGTGATCGCCATCGTCACCACGATCGTCGTGCTCATCCCCAGCAGCGACGAAGCAGCGCCGACACCGCCGCCCGCGAAGCCCACCACCAGCCAGAACACCCCCACCCAGGCCCCGACCACGCAGCCGACCGCGGCCAACCCCGACTTGCCGCCTGTGGTCCCGGGCTGGCAGGTGGTGCGGGTGCCCAAGCGCACCGCGCTCTACGACGTGCCGATGGGCTGGGTGCCGGACCCCGACCCGGAGAACATCCAGGCCTACGGCCCGCCGGACGACCCGGTGACCATGACCGGGGTGGCCGACTACCAGGTCGGCTTCTGCCCCGGCGACCCCCGCAGCTACCGCGCGACCTCGGGCGTGAGCGCCCGCAAGGGACCGGACGACACCGCGGTGGCCACCGAGACCCTGGCGAAGCTCGTCGACCTGGCCTACTCCCGCGACGGCGTCAAGCCGGTGGTCGAAACCGGCCCGCCGGAGCAGATCCAGCTGCCCGGGAACACCCCCGCGGTCCGGGTCACGGCGCGGGTGACGATCCCCCAGCCAGGACCGTGCGACTCGCCGAAGACGCTGGCCAGCGTGGTGGCGACGAACAGTGACGGGCAGAGCTCAGTGGTCCTCATGGCCGTCGCGGACCAGGACGTGGAAGGCGCCACGACCGCCGATCAGCTCAACCAGCTCACCGGCTCCCTCCGCGCAGCCCCCTGACGAAACCGCACCCCGGCTCCGCTCGAGAGCCGGGGTGCGTCGTTTCTCAAGGTCAGCCGAGGCGGCGGCCGAGGTCGTCCAGGCCGTTCCAGGACGCCGCGAGGCCGTAGCCGAGCGCCACCGCCAGGGGCTGCGCCAGCATCACCCAGGCGGTGTTGATCTCGGGCGCCACCGTGATCAGATCGCCCAGCTGCGGGTTCGGCGGCATCTGGTACATCCCGGCGGCGAACGAAGCACCCATCTGCATGCCCAGCCAGGCCGCGA
Organism: Saccharopolyspora sp. NPDC002686; assembly: GCF_040295745.1. Lineage (NCBI taxonomy): Bacteria > Bacillati > Actinomycetota > Actinomycetes > Pseudonocardiales > Pseudonocardiaceae > Saccharopolyspora > Saccharopolyspora sp. NPDC002686. The sequence continues at coordinate 2,812 of NZ_JBEOVY010000259.1, read as the reverse complement.
CCAGCGAGCCCAGCACACCGCCGATGAGCAGCACCGGACCGCGCCGGCGACGCATCCGCCAGAGCACCGAGGCGGTCAGCAGACCGGCGCCGAACGTCAGCAGCATGAAGATCGCGATCGCGTCGAAGCCGTGGTAGCTCTCCACCAGCAGCGGGGTCAGCGAACCCTTCGGCCCGAGCACGCTCTGCTGCGGCGGCGCCAGCCGGGACCACACCCACCCCACGGGCAACCCGAGCAGCGCGATCAGCGACACCGCGCTGATCGCGGGCAGCAGGTCGGCCTTGACCACCACGCGCGGCACCGGCGGCTCGGCGAGGTGCGGGATCAGATGATCCACCTCGTCCCCGATCCGCTCCGGGACGGCACGAGTGCCGTGGGACTCCCCTCCGGGTGCTTGGGGGCTGTCCGCCACTCGCCGACCTCCTAGCGGCGCCAGACCGCAGTGTTCGTGGGAAACTGCGGTTCCTCCGGGTTACAGGGGCCGCAGTTTCAATTGAAACTGCGGACCGACAACGGCGACCGGCCGTCGCGGTCACCCTAGCGCTACAGCGCGCGATGCTCGCATCACCCGATGGCGGGGTGTGCGGGGCGCGTCAACTATTCTGCGCGAGCCCCCATGTCAGCTACGCCGAAGGACGCGTGAAGTGGCGGGAATCCTGCCGAGCATCAAGTTGACCGGACCGAGCCCGATCGACGAACCGCGGCGGGACTCAGCGGTCCGCCTGCCGCTGCGCAACACGATCGCCGAGCTGCTGCTGGGCGCGGCCGTCGCCGCCGTGGTGAGCCTCGTGCTGCAGTTCGCGGCCACCCGCCTGAGCATCAGCGAACCCAGCTACGCCCCCGAGGCGCTCGCCGCCACCGGCAGCGGGCTGGTGCTGGTCGTGCTGTTCGTGCTGCTGGCGCTCGGGCACCACCGCTCGCCGCGCTGGCTGCGGCTGTTCGGGACCTGGGTGTCGCTGAGCGCGTTCAGCACGCTCGCGCTGGCCGTTCCGCTGCAGAACACCAGGTTCTACTACGGCGGGTCCTCTGTGGACAACGGCTTCCGCATGCAGTTCATGACGCGGATGGCCAGCACGCCGGGCCTGGCCGACATGAACTACGCCGACACCGCGCCCTACTACCCGAGCGGGTGGTTCTGGCTGGGCGGCCGGTTCGCGAACCTGCTCGGCTGGGACGGCTGGGCCGCGTACAAGCCGTACGCGCTGGCCTGGGTCGCGGTGACCACCGTCGTGGCGTTCACGCTGTGGAGCGTGGTCGTCCGGCGCCGCATCGCGCTGCTGGCCGCGATCGCCACCGCGCTGGCGGGGATGCTGCACGGCATCGAGGAGCCCTACGCGTGGCCGTCGGCGGCCTGGCTGGCGCCGGTCGCGGTGCTGGCCTGGCACGCGCTGCGGCGCCGGGACGCGGCTCCCAAGTGGACTTTGGTGTGCATCGGCGGTTACGTCGGTTTCGCCTCCATCACCTACACCCTGCACTTCGGGTTCGCGGTGCTGATGGTGCTGACGATGGCGGTGGTCATCGGCGCGTTCCGGGTGCACCAGGGGCAACGCCTGTGGCCGACGGTCCGGCAGCTGTTCCTGCGGTTGCTGCCGATCGGGCTGGTCAGCCTGGTCATCGCGCTGCTCAGCTGGCTGCCCTACCTGGTGGCCACCGACTTCCTGCTGAACAACCCGCGCAGCGCGGCCCAGCACTACCTGCCGGAGGAGAGCGCCCTCCTGCCCACGCCGATGATGGAGGGCACCGCGTTCGGCGTGCTGTGCCTGGCGGGTCTGGTGTGGCTGCTGGTGCGCTGCCGCCGCAACGAGGTCGCGGCTTCGATGTTCACCATCGTGATCGCGGTCTACTGCTGGTTCGCGCTCTCGACGCTGGCGCTGGTCGCCAAGACCACGCTGCTGGCGTTCCGGCTGAACGTGATCCTCGACGTGACGCTGGCCGTGGCCGGCGTCTTCGGCGCCCTGGAGCTGATCGGCCACCTGCGGCGCAAGCTCGACCTCCGGCACGCGCTGCAGATCAGCATGGTCGCCTGCGCGGTCGGGCTGCTCGGCGCGATCGCGATCAGCCAGAGCGCGATCGGCGACAAGCTGCAGGGCTCGGTCCAGGCCGCCTACCAGGACTACTACCCCACCGGCGACAACGCGATGGGGCAGCGCGACCCGGCGCAGCTCGGTTCGTGGAACGCGGACGAGATCCGCGCGATCGCCGAGCTGACCGGGCGCGCCCCGGAGCAGAACCTGCTGCTGAGCACCGACTACAAGTTGATGTCGTTCATGCCCTACTGGGGCTTCCAGCAGGAGACGCCGCACTACGCGAACCCGCTCGGCGACTACGACCAGCGCGCCGCCGAGATCCAGCGGTGGACCACGGCCAAGACCAGCGACGAGCTGATCGGCATGCTGCGCGACAGCAAGTTCCACGCGCCCAACGTGTTCGTCCTGAGCAACCCGGACAGCCCGCACTCGACCGTGGAGCTGCCGGAGGGCGAGCAGGGCAAGCTGGTCCTGCAGCTCAAGGGCGACGCGTTCCCGCAGCTGCCGAACGTCCGCGACTACGACGTCTACTTCGACCGCGCCGTGTTCGACTCACCGGCCTTCGTCAAGCGCGACGTCGGCCCCTACACGATCATCGCCCTGCGCTGAGGGAAAACCTGTTTCTGAACTCGTTTTGCGCAGCGGTGCGAGTAGCGGAACCTCAGACGCCGCCTGGACTCCGGGTGCCCAACTTTATGTATGCCAATACACGGCAGTCGGGCCGTCCTCGCCAGGCGACGTCTGAGAACCCGCGGCGGTGCCGGTTGCGAGGGTGGGCTATTCGC
>NZ_JBEOVY010000258.1:0-11476 GCF_040295745.1 Saccharopolyspora sp. NPDC002686 | reverse complement strand
GCAGCTTCTGCTTGCCGCTGACGCCACCGAGGTCGACGGTGTGCGACAACTCGTGCGGCGGCTGGGCGCCGCCGTCGTCGAAGACCGCCACTCGGTTGCCGCCGATGAAGTACTCCCAGGTGGTGGTGGCGTGGTTGGCTTCGATCGTCCAGTGGAAGTTCACCGAGTTGCCGACCTTGGTGGCCGTCCAGCCCTTGCTTTCGTCGTCGAGGTCGGCGAAGCGTTCGTTGCCGCCGCTGCAGCTGGTCAGGCCTTTGGGGCCCTCGACGCTCTGCGGTTCCCACTTGATCTCCCCGCACGGGACGGTGCCGGCCGCGCACTGGGCCTGGCGGCTGGGTGGTGCGTCGATGTAGCCGTGCGCACCGGCCGTCCCGGTGGGGATGGCCACCAGGACCGGGGCGATCGCTGCGCCGACCGCCATCGCGGCGAGCTTGCGCTTCGATTCCATGTCGACTCCCTCGTCGATCCGGCCGGGTTGGTCCCGGCCGAGCGAGCCCCCCGAAGTGTGGTCTGGACCATACTGAGCGGGGCGGGAGCCGGTCAACGCTCGCGAAACCGCCTCACCGCAACGGACCAGGACCACTCGGCGAACTGGTCACGGCAAAACCGCTGCGGTGGCGCGGAAATCGGTTCACGCGCACGGGAAATGAGTCCTGCGATCAGGAATCGGCCAGCGGTGGTGTGCTGCAGCGCAGTTCGGGTACCGGACCGGTGTGGAGTTCGACCTCGACGTAGGCGTGCTGCCCGGAACATCCCTGGGAAAGCCGGGAAGACGGCACATCGGCGGTGAGCACGTTGGGATTGCCGTGCGCGCAGAGGGTTTCGCCCGGTCGCGCCGGATCGGGCTGCGGGTCGAACCACGCGCCGGTGGGCAGCACGACCACGCCGGGCCGGACGTCCTCGGTCACGCGCGCTCCGGCCAGGCAAGCGCCGAGGTGGTTGAACACCCGGACCACGTCACCGTCGGAGATGCCCCGCGCGGCGGCGTCCCGCGGGTGGATCCGGATCGCCTCCCGCCCCGCGACCTTGGCCTGCTGGCTGAGCGCGCCCACGTCGCCCTGCCCGTGCAGCCGGGTCGCGGGCTGGTTGGCGATCAGGTGCAGCGGCCCGCCGCGCTGCTGCTGCGGGGGCAGCCAGACCGGGTGGCCGGGGCAGTCCGGGTAGCCGAAGGACTCGATCGTCTCGGAGAACAGCTCGATCCGGCCGCTCGGCGTGCGCAGCGGGTTCCGCTGAGGGTCGGCGCGGAACGCCCGGAGCGGTGCCTGCGGGCGCACGTCCGGCATCTGCAGGTCGCCGGCCGCCCAGAACTCGGCGAACGGCGGGATGTCGTGGCCCTTCGCGGCCAGGTTGCCGCGCCACTGGTCGTAGAGGTGCACCAGCCACTCGCGGGGCGTGCGGCCTTGCGTGAACTCCTCGTGCACGCCCAGCCGCTGGGCGAGACCGGCGAGGATGTCGTAGTCGTTGCGGGCCTCGCCGAAGGGCTCCAGCACCTGGTGCATGGCGATCAGGTGGCTGTCGCGGTATCCGGCGCCGACGTCCTCCCGCTCCAGCGCGACGGTCGCCGGCAGGACCACGTCGGCGTGGCGCGCGGTCGCCGTCCAGTGCGTTTCCTGCACGACGACGGTGTCCGGGCGGCCGAACGCCTGCCGCAGCCGGTTGAGGTCCTGGTGGTGGTGGAACGGGTTCCCGCCGGCCCAGTGCACCAGCCGGATGTCGGGGTAGGTCAGGCGCTGCCCGTCGTAGTCGTACTGCTGCCCGGGGTTGAGCAGCAGGTCGGCGATGCGGGCCACCGGGATGAACGTCGGGACCGGGTTGTGCCCCATCGGCAGCGTGGGCAGCCGCAGCGCCGGGGCGTCGTCGCCGATGCTGGCCATCGAACCGTAGCCGTGCCCGAAACCGCCGCCCGGGAGGCCGATCTGGCCGAGCATCGCGGCCAGCGCCAGGCCCGCCCACACCGGCTGCTCACCGTGCTCGGTGCGCTGCAACGACCACGAGACCGTGATCAGCGTGCGCCCGGCGGTCATCCTCGCGGCCAGGGCGCGGATGTCGGCGGCGGCGATCCCGCAGATCGCGGCGGCCCATTCGGCGGACTTCGGGGTCCCGTCGTGCTCGCCGCGCAGGTAGTCGGCGAAGACGTCGAAGCCGGTGCAGCAGCGGTCCAGGAACTCCTGGTCGTGGTGCCCGCCGGTGAGCAGGGTGTGGGCCAGTCCGAGCTGGAGGGCGACGTCGGTGCCGGGTTCGACCGGAAGCCAGGTCGCGCCGGACCCCGTCGGGATGTCGTCGGCGAGCGGGCTGATCACCACCAGGTCGGTGCCCAGGTCGCGCAGCGCGGCGGACCCGGTGTGCCGGGTGATACCGCCGGAGGCGATCGAGAGGTTCTTGCCGGGCAACCCGCCGAAGGCGACCACGAGATCGGTGTGCTCGCGGAGGGTCTGCCAGCTGTCGGCGTGGTCCAGCAGCACGCCGGTGCTGCCGATGAGGTGCGGCAGCAGCGCTTGGGAGGTGCCGAAGCTGTAGTTGTTGCGCGAAGCCGTGTACCCGCCGATGGTGTTGTGGAACCGGTGCAGCTGGCTCTGCGCGTGGTGGAACCGCCCGGCGCTGGACCAGCCGTAGGAACCGCCGAAGATCGCCTCGTTGCCGTGCTCGCGGCGGGTGCGGTCCAGCTGCTCGGCGACCAGGTCCAGCGCGGTGTCCCAGGAGACCTCGACGAACTCCTCGTCGCCGCGCGCGTCGGTCGGACCGGGGCCGTCGTCCAGCCAGCCGCGGCGGATCGCGGGCCGCTGGACGCGCGTGCGGTGCCGAACGGTGCCCGGCACGTTGCCCAGCAGCGGCGACGGCGCGGGGTCCGCGGGGTGCGGCTCGACGTGGAGGGTGCCGTCGGCGTCGGTCGCGGCGCGGAACGCGCCCCAGTGCGAGCTGCTCGGCAGCCACGTCCGTTCGGCGGTCATCTGGTCCTCCTGTGGCGGGCGTCCAACCCACTGCACCATAACCCGACGTCCGGAGAACCTGAAATTCCGGAGGACCGGAGTTTCAAATTGGAACTGCGGTTCCCGTGGCAGCCGGAGTCCTCTGTGGATCGTTGTGATTTTTTCTTAACCGTCGTGAAATAAGGAGTCCACAGAGGACGGAATATGCGTTGACCACCATCTGGAACGGGCTTGAGCGGGAGTTCGCCACGGGTAGTGTCCGGGTCCGGAACTGTTGGTGCACTTGGTGTTTCGCCGGATGGTTGAGGAGTTCGATGGTCAACGTCATCGCCGACGACGCGGAGGCGCTCGCCGTCGCCGCCCGGCTGGGGGAGCGGTTCGCCGAAGGCGCGTCGCAGCGGGATGCGCAGCGGATCCTGCCGGAGGACGAGCTGGACGAGCTGTCGCGGAGCGGCCTGCTGGGCATCACCGTGCCCAGGAGGCACGGCGGGGCGGAGGTGTCGTACCGGACTTTGGGTGGCGTCTTCCGCCTGCTCGCAGCCGGGGACTCGAGCATCGGCCAGATCCCGCAGAACCACTTCTTCTTCCTCGACGTGCTCCGCCACAACGCCACCGAGCGGCAGCTGACCTTCTTCCACGCCGAAGTCCTCGCCGGCAAGCGGCTCGGCAACGCCTTGGCCGAGGCGGGCGCGAAGAACGCGCACGCGTTCGAGACGAAGCTCGTCGAACAGCCGGGCGGTGACTTCCGCATCAGCGGGACGAAGAACTACACCACCGGCGCCCTGTTCGCGCACTGGATCCCGGTGTTCGCCATCGACGGGGAAGACCGGGTCAACGCGGCGTTCGTGCCGTCCGGGGCCGACGGCCTGGCGGTGCTGGACGACTGGGACGGCATCGGGCAGCGCACGACCGCCAGCGGAACGGTGCTGCTGGACGACGTCCACGTGCCGGCGGAGCGGGTCGTGCCGCACTACCGGACCTTCGACGGGCCCGAGATCTTCGGAGCGTTCGGCCAGTACCTGCACGCCGCGATCGACGTCGGCATCGCCGACGCGGCCCTGAGTGACGGTGGCGAGGCGGTCCGAGAGCTGAGCCGGCCCTGGTGGGAGGCCGGTGTCGAGCGCACCGCCGATGAGCCGCTGGTGGTGCAGCGGTTCGGTGAGCTCGCGCTGCGGGTCCGCGCGGCCGGTGCGTTGCTGGCCGAAGCGGGAGATGCGCTCGACGACGCACGGCGCGCGCTCGACTCGGAAGCCGACGACGCCGAGGCCAAGGCGGCGGAGGCCTCGATCGCGGTGGCCGCAGTCCGCGCGCAAGCCGACGAGGCCGCGGTGTCGGTGTCCAGCGAGATCTTCGCGCTCATCGGCGCCCGGGCGGCGCGGACGGGCCGCAACCTCGACCGGCACTGGCGCAACGCCCGCACGCACACGCTGCACGATCCGCGCCGGTGGAAGGTCCAGCACCTCGGCAACTACGCGCTCAACGGGATCCGCCCGCCGCGCAACGGAATCGTCTGAGGAGGACCGCGGTGCCAACGGATCTGGCGGCGAAGTTCCGCCCGGTGTTCGAGCGGATCGCCGAAGGCGCGGTGGACCGCGAGCAGCAGCGCCGCCTGCCGCACGAGGAGGTGGGCTGGCTGCGGGCGTCCGGATTCGGCGCGCTGCGGGTTCCGCAGCACCTCGGCGGCGCCGGGGCCGGGCTGGACGAGCTGTTCGGCCTGCTGGTCGAGCTGGGCGAGGCGGACTCCAACCTGCCGCAGGCGCTGCGCCCGCACGTCCTGTTCGTCGAGGAACAACTGCGGCAACCGCCCTCGACCGCACGCGACGAGTGGCTGCGGCTGGTCGCAGGCGGGGTGCTGGTCGGCAACGCGATCAGCGAACGCGGGTCGCACGAGGTGGGGCGCCTGAACACCCGGTTGTCGGAGCAGGACGGGCGGCTGGTGCTCAACGGCACCAAGTACTACTCGACCGGCAGCCTGTTCGCGGACTGGCTGACCGTGCGGGCCGAACGGGCACCGGGCGAGCTGGTCGTGGCCAGGGTTCCGGCCGAGGCTGCCGGGATCGTCCAGCACGACGACTGGGACGGCTTCGGGCAGCGGACCACCGCCAGCGGCACGGTGGAGTTCACCGACGTCGAGGTCGACCCCGCGCACGTCGTGCCGTGGGACCCGGGCCCGGGACCGCACACCGCGTTGGCGCAGCTCGTGCTGCTCGCGTCCCTCGTGGGCGTCGCGCGGGCCGCGGCGCGGGACGCCACCCGGTTCGTGCAGCAGCGCAACCGTTCGTACAGCCACGCCAGCGCGCCGCTGCCCAAGGACGACCCGCTGGTCCAGCAAGTGGTCGGCAAGGTCCACAGCGCCGCGTTCGCCGCGCAGGCGACGCTGGAGGCCGCAGTCGCCTCGGTGGGCCGAGCGCAGGACGACGTCATCACCGCCGAGAACGACGTGGCCAAGGCCCAAGTGGCCATCGCCGACACCGTCCTGCGGGCCGCGGCGGAACTGTTCGAGGTCGGCGGCGCATCGGTGGTCAGCGAGTCGCGACGGCTCGACCGCCATTGGCGCAACGCCCGCACGCTCACCGCGCACAACCCGCTGATCTACAAGTCCCGCTCGGTCGGCGACCACGCGATCAACGGCGCCCTCCCGGTGTTCGGCTGGACCACGGCAGCACCCGCCTGACGGCTCAGGAGGCGTTGCGCCCGAAGTGCAGATCGCGCGGGCGCAACGCCAGGGTCGCGACCGCGCCGATGAGACCGGCGGCCACGAGGTACGCGCAGGCCCACCAGGGCGAACCGCCCGCGGCCAGGAGCGCGGTGATGACCCATGGGCGTGAGGCCGGAGGCGTAGATGCCGGAGAACTGGTAGACGAACGACATCCCGGTGTAGCGCAGCTGCACCGGCGCCAGCTGCGCGTACAGCGTGCCCTGCGGGGCGTAGAGCACCGCGTGGACGACTCCCAGGACCAGCACGATCACGATCCCGATCAGCAGCGGGTTGCGGGTCTGGAACGCGAGGAACGCCGGGAAGACGGATGCCGCGAACAGCGCCGCTCCGACCGCGTAGGTGCGGCGGGGCGTCCACCGGTCGGCGAGCCGGCCGAACACCGGGATGAGCACGGCCAGCACGACCGACGCGACCATCACGGCGACGAGGACATCGGTGCGCGGCAGGTCGAGCGTCGTGGTTGCGTAGGCCAGGAAGAACACGGCCCAGGTGTTGAAGGCAGCGCCTTCGGCCCAGCGGGAGAGCAGCCCGAGCAGCGTGTTGCGCCGGGAGGTGCGGTCGCGGAAGAGGTCGAGGAACGGGGCTCGAGAGGTTTGCCGCGCCGCGCGCATCTGCTCGAACGCGGGCGTTTCGGCCACCCGCAGGCGGATCACCAGGCCGATGAACACCAGCACGATGCTGAGCCCGAACGCGATCCGCCAGCCGTAGCCGAGGAACTGCTCGTCGCTGAGCACGTTGCCGAGCAGCGCGAACAACCCCGTGCCCAGGCCCAGCCCCAGCGCCAGACCGACCTGCGGCCACGCGCCGTAGCGGGCCTGCTTGCCGTTCGGCGCGTACTCCACCGCCATGAGCACGGCTCCCGCCCACTCGCCGCCGATCGCCAAGCCCTGCACCACGCGCAGCAGCACCAGCAGGAGCGGGGCGAGCAGACCGATGTCCTCGTAGGTGGGCAAAGCGCCCATGAGCGCGGTGGCCACGCCCATCAGCAGCATCGTGGTCACCAGCGTGCGCTTGCGGCCGATCCGGTCGCCGATGTGTCCGAAAAGGACTCCGCCGAGCGGACGGGCGACGAATCCGACGAAGAACGTCGCGAAGGCCAGCACCGTCGACACCGTCGGGTTGTCGGTGGGGAAGAACAGCTTGTCGAAGACCAGCCCGGCGGCGGTGCTGTAGAGGAAGAAGTCGTACCACTCGACGGTGGTGCCGATCAGGCTGGACGTGATCACCGTGCGGACGTCCTTGTCCGGCACCTGCCGGGTGCCGGACGCGTCGACGAGCGGGCTCGCAGTCATCTGCTGCCTCCTGGGGGATGGCCTTTCGAGGCCGGAGCGGGGCGGAACTGCGGCCGTCCAAGATCGAGCACGCCGAGGCGCGCTGGAGCAGGGGCGGTGTTCCGAGGGGACCGATTGGTGGATCAGGAGGCGGCACAAGCCGCGGACACCACGCGCAGGAGGTCCACGTGGGGGCGGCAGGTCAGCAGCACCGGTCGGAGCACACGGCGACGCTATGGAGGTGGTCGAGACGGTGTCAATGCGTCCCGGTGACCGGGATCGCCGCCCGGAAGTCCGCCAGGTGGGATGGCCCGAGCGCCGGTTGACACGTCCGATGCGGCTTTGCTGCGATTGAGCCGTGCGAGGCGTGGCGCTGTTCACCAGGCGTCGGCACGTGGACTTCCACCGCGTGTCGGCGCAGGCGTGTCGTCCCTGACCTGGTTTCCCCCCCCCTCCCGCAGTCCGCACGGCGGGTTCCCGCCTTCCGTCCACAACGGACACGTCCGGGTCCGCGACCACGAGCTGGGTCGGCCCCGCTTCTCCTGGAGTGACAGATGTCTTTGACGTTCCACTGGTTCCTGCCCACCTACGGCGACAGCCGGTACCTCGTCGGCGGTGGGCACGGCGTGGCCACCACAACCGCCTCGGGATCCCGCCCGGCGACGCTGGCCTACCTCGGCCAGATCGCCCGCAGCGCCGAACAGCTCGGGTTCGAGGGTGCGCTGACGCCGACCGGGGCCTGGTGCGAGGACGCCTGGCTGTCCACCGCGATGCTGGCCGAGGTCACCGAGCGGCTGAAGTTCCTGGTCGCGTTCCGGCCCGGTCTGCTGTCGCCGACCCTGGCCGCGCAGATGGCCGCGACGTACCAGCGCCACTCCGGGCAGCGCCTGCTGCTCAACGTGGTGACCGGCGGCGAGAGCACCGAGCAGCGCGCCTACGGCGACTTCCTGGACAAGGACGCCCGCTACGCCCGGTGCGACGAGTTCCTGCACGTCGTGCGGGCGCTGTGGCGGGGTGAGCGGGTCGACTTCGAGGGCGAGCACGTCCACGTCGAGGGCGCCGAGCTGACCAGGACCCCGGACCCGGTGCCGCCGCTGTACTTCGGCGGCTCGTCGCCGGCGGCCGGAACCGTCGCCGCCAACCACTCCGACGTGTACCTGACCTGGGGCGAACCGCCGCACAAGGTCGCGGAGAAGATCCAGTGGATCCGCGGGCTGGCCGCCGAGCAGGGCCGCACCGTGCGCTTCGGGATCCGGCTGCACGTGATCAGCCGCGACACCAGCGAGCAGGCCTGGGCGGAGGCCCAGCGGCTGCTGGACGCGCTGGACCCGGCGACCATCTCGCGGGTGCAGGAAGGGCTGGCGCGCAGCGAATCCGTCGGCCAGCGGCGGATGCTCGACCTGCACGGCGGATCGACGGCGGACCTGGAGATCTACCCGAACCTGTGGGCGGGCGTCGGCCTGGTCCGCGGCGGAGCCGGAACCGCGCTGGTCGGCAGCCACGCCGAGGTGGCCGAGCGGATCGAGGAGTACCACGCGCTCGGCATCGACGAGTTCGTCCTCTCCGGGCACCCGCACCTGGAGGAGGCGTACTGGTTCGGCGAAGGAGTCCTGCCGATCCTCGAGCGCAAGGGCCTGTGGCGGCACCCCGCCGGGGCCGCGGACGGCGCTCCGGCGAGCATCCCGTTCGCGGGCGGGGCGCGGGAGCCCGCTGCGGCGTCCTGACCGTTCTTCCCGTCGTGCGCGACCGCGAGCCCTCCCGGAGGGCTCGCGGTCTTTCTCGTCCTAAGAGGACAGTTTCCGGAGACTGGGAAGTTCGCCGCTTCCGTTGACACCCCTGCCCGTCTTTGGTGGCATTGAATCGTGTTCTTCGCAGACCGGCTGACCAAGCGCCGCCACGTCGACCTCGCTCGCGTCGGCGCGCAGTCCTGTCTCGACTTCTGATCTCCTAAGCATTCCCGGCCGCGCTAGAAGCGCGCCCGCCATTCCCCTTTTTTCCACTGCCGGAACCGTATTCCGCGCCGACCGAGCGCGCCTTCCGGCAGTGCCGCACCATGCGCAACGGGAGACGAGCATGTCCGATGCACACCGCGCCGAACCGCTGAAGTTCGCCTACTGGGTGCCCAACGTCAGCGGTGGCCTGGTCACCAGCACGATCGAACAGCGAACAGAATTCGGTTTCAACTACAACAAGGAACTCGCCGTGCTCGCCGAGCGCAGCGGGTTCGACTACGCGCTCAGCCAGGTGCGCTACGCCTCCAGCTACGGCGCCGCGCAGCAGCACGACCCGGCCGCGTTCAGCCTCGGGCTGCTGCTGGCCACCGAGCGGCTGAAGCTCATCGTCGCCGCGCACCCGGGGTTGTGGCACCCGGCGATCCTCGCCAAGTTCGGCATCACCGCCGACATCCTGTCCCAGGGCCGCTTCGCGGTGAACATCGTCAGCGGCTGGTTCAAGGACGAGTTCACCGGGCTCGGCGAACCGTGGCTGGAGCACGACGAGCGCTACCGGCGCACGGAGGAGTTCATCCGGGTGCTGCGCGGCCTGTGGACGCAGCCGAACTTCGACTTCACCGGCGACTTCTACCGCATCCACGACTTCAGCCTGCGCCCGCAACCCCACCCGGTGTCCGGCCGCCCGCACCCGGAGATCTTCCAGGGCGGGAACTCGACCGCAGCGCGGCAGGTTGCCGGGCGGGTCTCCGACTGGTACTTCAGCAACGGCAAGGACTTCGACGGCTTCGCCGAGCAGGTCGCCGACGTCCGGGCCGTCGCCGCCGAGCATGGCCGCACCGTCCGGTTCGGGCTGAACGGCTTCCTGATCGCCCGCGACACCGAGGCGCAGGCGCGCGACGTGCTGCGCGAGATCATCGACAAGGCCGACGTGGAGGCCGTGGAGGGCTTCCGCGCCGCAGTCCGCCAGGCCGGGAAGTCCACTTCGGACGGCAAGGGCATGTGGGCGGACTCGCAATTCGCCGATCTCGTGCAGTACAACGACGGTTTCCGCACCGGGCTGATCGGCACCCCGGAGCAGATCGCGCACCGCATCGTCGAGTACAAGAAGCGCGGCGCGAATCTCCTGCTGCTCGGTTTCCTGCACTACCTCGACGACGTCGAGCACTTCGGGCGGCACGTGCTGCCGATCGTCCGCGAACTCGAAGCCGAACTCGACCGCACCGGCGACCCCATCGGCGTCGGCAACGCTCGTTGACCATCGGGAAAGGGGCACCACCATGACCACCAAGAACTGGAACGACGACGCACGCCCGACCACCGCCGAGGGCTGGACAGCGCGGGCCAAGGAGGTCGCGGCCGTCCTGGCGACCGACGCGGTCGAGCGGGACCGGGCCAACCGCACCCCGCACGCGGAGGTGGGGCTGCTCAAGGACTCCGGGCTCGTCACGCTGCTCGGCCCGAAGGAGCACGGCGGGGCGGGGGAGTCCTGGGAGACCGCCTACCGGGTCGTCCGCGAGGTCGCCAAGGGCGACGGCTCGATCGGGCAGCTGCTCGGCTACCACTACCTGTGGGCGTGGGCGGCGCGGCTGGTCGGCACCCCGGAGCAGATCGCCGCGGTCGAGCAGCTGTACACCGCCAACAACTTCTTCTTCGGCGGCGCGGTCAACCCGCGCGACGACGACCTGGTCATCGCCGACGAAGGTGACGTGCTGGTGTTCCGCGGTAAGAAGTCCTTCTCCACCGGCAGCAAGGTCTCCGATCTGACGGTGCTGGAAGGTGTGCTGGACAACAGCGGCGAGCACGTGTTCGCGATCGTCCCGTCCGATCAGGACGGCATCACCTTCGGCGACGACTGGGACAACCTGGGCCAGCGGCTGACCGAGTCCGGCAGCGTGCTCGTCGAGGACGTGCGGGTGCCGTGGTCCTCGGCGGCGGGGTACGTGGACAAGCAGTTCCAGGCGCTGACCTACAACACGCTGAACGTGCCGACGATCCAGCTGGTGTTCGCCAACTTCTATCTCGGCATCGCGCAGGCCGCGCTGGAGGCAGGCCTGTCCTACACCGCCCAGCACACCCGCCCCTGGCCCTACGGCGGGGACAACAAGGAGTCCGCGACGGAGGAGTTCTACGTCCTCGACGCCTACGGTGACCTCCAGGCCAAGCTGTGGGCCGCCGAAGCGCTGATCGACAAGGCCAACGCGCAGCTGTCCGCGCTGCTGCACGCCGAGCGGGAGACGCTGACCCCCGAGCAGCGGGGCGAGGCGGCCGTGCTCATCGCGGCGGCCAAGCAGCGCATCATCGACACCGGGCTGGAGGTCAGCACCCGGATCTTCGAGGTGACCGGCGCCCGGGCGACGGCCAGCTCGGTCGGCCTGGACATCTACTGGCGGAACCTGCGCACGCACAGCCTGCACGATCCCGTCGCCTACAAGCGGGTGGAGGTCGGGCGCTACGCGCTGCTCGGCGAACTGCCCGAACCCACTTGGTACACCTGACCGCCGCGGCGGGGGACAGAAGATCGTCGGCGCAGCGGCCGAGCAGGGCGCTGACCTGGACCGCTGCGAGGAGCTGGCCAGGCGGGTCGTGGCGCAGGTGCGCTCGATGGGC